>CAZNGC010000101.1:0-1142 GCA_964572435.1 uncultured Planctomycetales bacterium
TATAACACCATCTCCATGCAATCCTGTGAAAGCCCTGCCCGTAGAATTGCCTACGGTAACTGGTCTTTCGGTCACATTACCACCAAGCCCCATTACTCCATAATAGCTTGCGCCACTGCTTTCCCTCGTACTTGAACCAGTTGCAAATATCCCACATCTCAAAGGCCCTTGCCCGGCGTCCCCTCCGCTGAATGTAGTCGAACCATAATTACAATTGGCGCCTGTTGTCGTTATCGTCTCCGTGCCGTCTTCGGTCCCCGAGATTGCTTTTGCCTGAATTATAGCAGTACTACCCCAAACATATTCGTTGGCAGTAGGAACTGACGGCCCTCTGGCCGCCTTCTCGAACTCTAATTCCGTAAAAGGCCTTAAAGCCGTCCAATCAGCATAGGCGCATAAATCATCCCAAGAAAGGAAATTACAAGCCCGGTCCGGACGGGAGGCGGAATAAGCCTGATAGCTCCCGGAAATAGTATGGCGGGTCCCGGTAGAGCCCGCATACCTTGCAGAGGCCTGAGCTGAAGTCAGGGTATTCAGGAAATCCGCGTATTGTCCTTGTGAAACTTCATATTTCATGATATAAAACGCCGCGTATCCCTTTGGGAAATCCGCCGGAATAGGCCCGGTTTGGTCGCCAGCATAGGCATAAGACGGAGAAGAATAATATAGGTAACCACTTGTTGTTCCCACGCTGATTGCGCTTTCCGAGCTTATCAAATACGGATTGGTAGTTGTAGGATAAGTATAGAAAGCTGACGTCTCGCTTCCGCCTGAACCTGCGTAAAAAGCACTGGTGGGAATATAGACCATTTCTATGGCAAAAACCTTCACCCGCACGGTGCTCGAGCCACTAACTCCCTCTAAGCCATAATCCCAGACAAATTGCAAGGAATTAGTAGAAATACTCCCTACTCCGTTGACAGAACGCCGAAGAAAAGCTCCTTTTTTATCCGAAGGCACAATAATATCCAGGGCAGTTCCTGAACCCTGGGAAAAACCATCGGGGTTCGTACCTGAAGTCTTGAGCGTAGCGTGGTTCCAGCTTGTTCCTGCGTTTGTGGAATATTTAATGAATACCCAAGCGGCGTCGTAATTAATGTCAGTTCGCCAAGAATTATCCCAAGAGATATCAAAGCGTACTT
>CAZNGC010000101.1:1152-4756 GCA_964572435.1 uncultured Planctomycetales bacterium
ATTGAAACGCTAAGGTTATTTGCCTCTGCCTTGCCTTGCCCGCCGGCATAGAAAGAAAAAAAATAAAAGGCAAAAAATACATAACCCATACTAATAACTGGCACTTACATCCCTGTTGTTTGGTTTTATACGGATTATTATTCATTTTGACCCCCTCCACCTACCTTAACTCTCCCTCCCATTCCTTTGCTCTCTCTTCCAGCTCCAGGTCGTTTATACGCTGTTTCAGAAAAGACATCTCCTGCAGGTATTTTTGCCGCTGGTAGTCTTTTATCCTTAACCGCGCGGTTTCCTTAAAAGCCTCACTGCCCAGAATCGCGTTCCTTTTTAACTCCCGCGCGAAATTTTTCATTTCGTTTTCCGGGATACTCTGCAAATAACTTTCATAATTCCCCGCGTTTAATCCGCTTAAAACCTCTTCTATTTCTTCAGCCATCCCCTGCCCAAGGGCGCAAAACCCGGGATTTATGCTTGAGATAACCTGACCGGTCCCTGAGTAACGCAGGTAGATCGGATAACTGCTATAAGAACAGGCAGGGTCCGCGGCTCCAGGATCCAGCCAACAGGGATAAAGATGGATATAAGCGCTCATATACGCGATGTAGCGGAGCTTTTCAATCAAGCCCGCTTTATAGGTTTCTTGAAAAAGATGGCCTTTTAGGCTGTATTTCTTATTGAAATATTTGGTATAATTGGCGTTAAGGTCATGCATGATATCCGACAAAACCACCCCTTCCCTCAATTCAATCAATAGACACAGGTGGTTTATCAAGAGGGTAAAGGCAAATAGTTTAAAACCGTACTGTTCTTTATACTTCTTTAAAAGGTTCAGGTATGACTGGTAATCCTCCGCCTCCCTGAAGATCCTCTCATCATGGTCCCCGCGGACAGTTACATAATAAACTCCGCCTTCGATATGTATGCGCGGCATCCTTTCCATTATTCTCCTTTGAATCTAAATATTCCATTTTGGAATATCGGCAAAACAAGTGTAACATATTGGCATTAAAGTGTCAAGGAAATGCTGCCGGGGCGGCGGAAAATGGGGGGGGAATGGGGTCAGAATTATTTTTTTAGTAAGTGGTTAAAATAATTTGGTTGGCCCTGAGGGAGGCGCAAAGCCATGGAAAAGACTATCTTTACAAAAGCGCATAAAGAATTGGTCAACCGCTTGATTAAGGCCCGCAAGGCATCAAAGCTAAAACAGTCGGAAGTAGCCAGGAAACTCGGCAAAACCCAATCCTACATCTCCAAGATCGAAGCCGGCCAGCGCCGTATCGATGTGATACAGTTAAACGAATTGGCAGCAGTCTATAAAAAGAAACTCCGCGATTTCATCTAAACAAAAAACAAAAAAGGGGTCAGAATTATTTTCCGGGGGAATCCCTGTATCAAAAAAATAATTCTGACCCCTTTTTTTTATTTTCTTTAAGCGTGGAAGCCTATCCTTTTCTTATTTACCTCCTTCGGTTGAACAAGCAGCTGTTTGATCGCCTCAAAGACAACGTTGAATTGTTTATCGTATTTTTTCTCCATTGCTTCAATCTTGCGCCTAAGATCCATGTTGCTTAAAAGCAACCGGCGTAATTGCGTAAAAGCACGCATGATTTGGATATTAACTATAATCGCTCTTTCGCTATTCAATACGCTGGAAAGCATAGCTACGCCTTCTTGGGTAAAAACCCGTGGAGGTTTTCTTTTGCCACCCCAGTTTGAAATCGCAAAATGCGATTTCAAGTTTGTGGTTTCCTCTTTGGTAAGTTTGAACATGAAATCTTCGGGGAATCTTTTGATATTCCTTGCTACCTGCTCATTTAATCTGCCCGTTTTTACGCCATAAAGTACCGCTAAATCACTATCCAGCATCACTTTTTTGCCCCTGATAACCAAAATCTTTGCCGCTATTACTTCTATAGAAATCGGATTCTGCATTTTAGCCCCCTTCTACTTTAAATCAACCCTTTATCCGAAAAACTAAAGAATTTCCCGTTACCTATAATTATATGGTCGAGGCACTTTATAGCTAAGGCATCTCCGGCCGCAAACAGTTCCTTAGTGAACTGTTTATCCTCTTTGCTCGGCTGGGGGTCTCCTGAAGGATGGTTGTGCACGCAAATCAGGGAAGAAGCGAATATCCGCAATGCCTGCTGGAACACCTCCCTGATTATCGGCCTGGCCTGATTCACCGAACCCTCCTCTATTTCCGCTATTTCGATCACCCTGTTCTGGGAATTCAAATACAATACCTTAAATACCTCTATCTTTAAATCCTGCATGCGCGGCATAAGCAGGCGGGCGACGTCCCCGGAGGACATGATTTTCAACCGGTTTTCCCTTGCCCTCTCTTCATTGAACCTCCTGGCTATTTCGATAACCGCTTTTATCCTGCTGATCTTTGCCTGCCCCAGGCCTGCCAATTTATCCCAATCCCGCAGTTCCGACTTGCCTATCCCCCGGAAGCTTTCGAACAAACCCAGGATCCCTCTTGCCAGATCCAGCGCGCTGCGGCCTTTTATGCCCGTGCCCAGGATTATCGCCAGCAATTCAGAATCGCTTAGCGTATGTTCACCGTTTTTTATAAGCTTTTCCCGCGGCCTGTCTTCAAGCGGCCAGTCATTTATCGCCATATACCCCTCCCTCCTATAATTGACGCATAAACAGCAAAAATCTAACCAACCAGGGGACGGTTCTTGGAACAAAGCAGAACTGCCCCCTAGAAAAGGGACACTTTTCCTTTGGTTTGAGAACCGTCCCTCGGTTGGGTTTATCTTGCAATCCGGGTATTTTGACTTATAATTAATGAATATAACGAAAGGACAACGCAATGCTAAAAATACTGCGCAACAAGAAAACCGCGAAGAAAGTATGGATACTGCTGGCTATAATTATTATTCCCGCGTTTACTCTTTGGGGTTTCGGCAGTTCCAGCCGCGACAGGGAAATGAATAAACCGGCGGGTAACATATTCGGGAATAACGTATCCAATCAGGATTTCCAGAATGACATTTCCGCGGCCAAGACCGCGGCGATAATGCGCTTTGGGGATGAATTCCCGAAGGTAGAAAAATACCTCAACCTGGAATCCCAAGCCTGGGAAAGATTGATAATGCTGGAAGAGGCCAGGAGGCGCAAAATATCCATAGACGACCGGGAGGTAATCATAACCATCCAGAAGGCGCCTTATTTCCAGAAGAATTCCGCCTTTGACAACAAGACATATGTAGAAATCCTGCGTTATGTCTTCCGCTTGCAGCCGCGCGCTTTCGAAGAACAGATGCGCCAGAACCTCATCCTGGCCAAGTTGTACCAGCAGGTTACCGAGGGGGTAAAAATAGACGAAACCCGGGTCCGCCAGGAATGGCTGAAGGCCAACGAAGAATTGAGCATCGACTATATCGCCGCCCTGTTCTCGGATTTCGCCAAGAAGATCAACCCTTCGGATAAAGATATCTCCGCTTATTACGAAAAGAACAAGGAAGGTTTCCGGGAGCCTATGGATCTAAACCTGGAATACCTGTCTTTTGAACCAGAGGAGACAGCGAAGAAAACCGGAGAATTAACCGCCAAGAAATACGGATTGGATGCAATAGCCAAAGAACTGAAA
>CAZNGC010000102.1:0-4733 GCA_964572435.1 uncultured Planctomycetales bacterium
AAACCCCCAAATACCCTAAATCCCTTCTCCTGGCCGGGATGTCCAACAATAAATATCCAAATCTACCGGCTGTTTACCATAAAGATAATCGGAAACCTCCTCCGGGATCAAGAATCCGTAATCCACAGCGTCGAATAACTCATCTGTCGATAATAACCCTTTAAAATCCAAAAACTCTTTTACTCGGGAACTATCGGATTTTTTTATAATCCTATCGAAATCCGCTGCTCTTTTGGTCAACTTCTTATCCACATTCTTAGTTTTCAGACTGCGTGGCATCGACCTGCGCAACAATACTTTTGCCCGAAGCGACTGCAATGTCAGAATGGGAATAGCCGGAAGGCGAAACCCAAAACCACCCCTATTGAACATAAGTATCATGCCGGCTCCTATAGGAGTATCCTCGCTAATATGCTTGTTTACCGTAACAAATTGAAGTTTCCCGCTTTTCCCGGGTTCAAACCTAACCAGTTGAAAGCCGGAATAATTATCGATTCCGGACAACCCTATTTGGGGGTGTAAAGCCAGCTCCAGAGGATAGGAGCCCGCGGGCAGTTCCACCGCGGTAAGCTTGTTATACCCCCTGAATGTCTTGCTCACAACCATGACTACAACTCTATCTTTGAGCGCGTCAAAGCTATTCCGGCAGTTAGTCGCAAAATCGGAATCCGGGATAATTTCATCGGCTAAGAACCTTTGCTTTGGATTAATATTGCCTAACCTGCGCTCAAGTTTATACGACCAGTGAGATTTGCTCAACTTGCCTACCGCCCTGAATGATTTACTTTTCTCGCCGCGGGCGCTCTGCCCATAAGCGTAGAGATAATAGTCATCTCGCCTCATAATCATGATCTCGCATGAACCTATTCCAGGGACCGCAAAATTGATATGTATTGCCGAGTAGCCCTGGCCCCTTCTTTTCTTTATCTCAAACTGGTCAGGATCAATCAAGAATATGCCAAGTTCGCGTAAATATTGATTGACCGCTTCACTTATAAAAAGTGTCGCATCAGCAAGAATTAACCAGCCATTCAGATCATTTATGTCTTCGGGATTCTTACAGTCTTTTTTATTTAAATCCCCTATTTTTTCAAAACAGCTGTATATGCCTTTCTTCCTGTACAAAACCTGGGCGCGCGGATCAATGCTCCGGATATAATCGGTAAGTTCCAGCGCGTCTCCGGACCTGAATTCAGATATAGTTGCCTCCGCGGTCTTGCGATTAAGCTTATCGTAGCTTATTCCAAAATGCTCCGAATCCAGCAGCTTTTGATCAATTTCTGTTTTTACGTAATTGAACGCGTCCGGATCGCTATATTGGAAGGCGATATCGCGTAGGATAGTAGGAATATCCCGGTTAAATCTTTCCATTAAAGGCGCGTACACCTCGAATAATGTACGGGAAATAATCCGTTTCTCTTCCTGGGTCGCTCCCCGCACAGCCCGGTCACAACAAATATGCAGTAATACCCTGTAATCCCCCCCGGTCAGCTGCTCGATGAATTTAAGGTAATTTTGCATTGTGTCGGAAGAAACAAACACATCGATCCCATTTCCCAAATACGGGAGATTTACTGTCTGTATCTTCAAAATAGCCTGATAAAGGTATTGCCTGGACTGTTCATCCAAAACCTCCGGATCAGACGACAAAACATATTTCAACCTTTCTATCCCTACCTTGTGCAATAAAGAAAGAATTATAACTAAATGTTCTCCTCCAAGCAAAGAAACAAAATAAGCGGTTGTCGCGGCATGTTGCATATATTTCTCTCCATCCGCGAACCTGGTATCCCCATACTCTTCTGCCGCCATTTGATAAGCGCTTGCGATAATTTCTTCTCCGTATGAATTACCCGGATGATTATTCCGGTAAGTTTCTATAATCCTATCTAAAGAGATATCTTGTTCTATCGGGGAAGAAGACATCTGCCCGATACCCGGTAAATTGTTTAAAAAAGTATTAAATAAGTCCCCAGATTGAAATCTAATCGGTAGTATCAAATAGCCGTTAATAAAGCCCCGCCGGAAAGGAAGAAATGCTCCCCACCAGCCACGGAAGGTAAAGCATTTCCCTATAATAAATTCTTTCCGACGGGGCATAGAACCCCCTGACGGACTATTCGCCTGGTTAATTAGAAAATGTAACCTGCGAACTGACCTTTTGTCTGATAAGAGAAGCTGCCGTCTGGCTAAGCTCAAGCCAGGAACCGGAGCTTGTCTTACCGATAACACTGCCGTCGGGATTAATGAAAAGATCATACTCGTGCGTCCAGTCGGAATATTTTGCACAAACAAGGATACCGTGTTTGACTGGAGAAACCCTGGTAATCTGGATATCTGATAGTTCATACATTTTGCCACCTCCTGATTTAAGGACAGGCCAAGCTGTCCTAAAGCCTGGTTAAGATCATTATTCGTAAACACCTCATTCTGATTAATAACTTTTGATACTAATGGTGAGCTGGATTGTATTATCCCCGCAGCCTTCTTTTTTGCCTCTTCTTCTAACCTTAGAGCAATAGCGTATCCTGTTGTGCTACGATACAATAACTCGTCTTTAAATTTAAATTCGCTAACTTTTTCTCCATATGTGTTGGCATATAATATATAGCTGTCACGATGCAACCCCAGATTAAAATAAAATTTGTTCAGACGGTTAGCAGGCGTATCTTTTTGTTTCTGCCTTGCCAAATCTGCCAATAACCCATCCCATGAAAGCATCCATTCCGGGATATCTATCGGCGAACTGCTTGAAACCCTAACCTGTCTCAAACGTGTAGTTACTAACGCGCCGACAGGAGAAGAACTCCTTTTTTTGTCCAATGCCCGGGCCCACTGGCGGAAAAGACCACATGCCTGCATAGTTTCATTGCCCTTAGTCATACTCATCTCTAAGAAACGATAAGCCATGGCATTATAGGTATCACGATCATTCCTATAAAGATCACTCGCTGCTTCCAATTCAGTGATGAATGACTCCATATTGGGATATACTTCATTATTACTTGAATCAGGCTGTTCTTCGTATCGCACGATAAAACCGCGATCACTTATCAGCCGACCGGCAGCCTCGTGAACCACACCCAAACGCTCCGACATAACTCCATCTAAGACCGTGACCGGAACAGAAAAATTCTGGCCTGCTTTAGTAGGACTCGTAGGCCCAGCCTCTTTATCTTTCCAAGACATCATCATCGGTAAATCGGTTCCAGCCTGAATAATCCCTGAAGTAAAAACATTATGGTTAGGAATAAAGGCAAGGTGTCCGGACAATTCCTTATCTTCATTAAGTAAGCAAGCAACCCTGTCCTTAACACCTTCTCCATAACTGCCAAAAGGCCTACCTCCTAAAACAAGCATTAGGGCTGAATTAATAAAACGCACCTTTCTTTTTATATCATTAATAAGACCATCCAAGGCCCAATTAGAACACTTATAATCAACCAATCTGCGGATATTAGTGGCAATCGGCTCATCAAGATTACATGTAACCGTTCCATGCCCGTTAAATACCCCAGAATTCATCATCTGGATAAAAAATAGCTTTTGCTGTTTCTTGGCTTCAGAGAGTTCCGTAATAAATTTCAACTTCAAGGATAAATCAGCATTAAGATAGCTAAAGAGTTGGTAAGCCCAAAAAAGGTCATTATTCCGGTCTATGCCGAATTGCTTCAGGTAACGGCTGATCACAGCCTTAATCGGCTCCCCTTGCCAACGCTCTATAACAGCCCCTTCGCTATTACCAAAGAAATCATCTTCAACAACCTTATACATGAATTCCTTAAAAATAACTTCGCGTAAGACGCGAGTATGCCCAGAGGAACAACCGGTGATGATATTGCTTATCATCCCGGTCAACTTAACAAGATCAATCCAAACATCTCCTTTAGCTGCTTTAAATTCATCAGCGATCTTCAAAACCTCAAACATGTATGAATGATACCGATGGAGCCCGGCAGGGACGATTGTATGATTATAGTGATGGACAAAAATATTCTTAAAACAAGGATCGTCTTTAAATTCATCATTGACAATAGCAGGGATAACCAGTGTAGTATTTACTTCGCTCGTACTAAAAATTAGCTTAGGACCAATCATATTTTCGGCGATAAGCTCTTTAATAAATTGCAAGCAGACCTTGCGATATACAAGTGTCTGTATGGCTCTAAAATCATCCTCCGCCTCTCCGGGATAGATAACCCCATAAATTTGCGGGCAATAAAGGAAATACTGCGTAGTATCAGAAAGAGGATTTTGATAAACTGAAACTTCCACGTAGTTGATATTGCTCCAACCAACCTGTATGTGATAGGTCTTTAATGGCTCCCCTAAGATTTCAAGAGCTGTTGTAACAATACGTTGGTCTATTGTTATCCAGGCCTCTCCACGAATTTCCTTGCAATACAAGATACCAAAAGCTGCCAAATGCTTAGCTGCCCCTTCCTTCCCCAGGTGATATTTCAGAACCTCAAATTCACTATCAACCAAATCTGGCTTAAAACTTCCTAATCCTCCCGCCATCAAAAGCTTGGCGAATTCGCTGGTCATGCATATAGCCTGCTGTTCGTCTTTGGCATAACCATACTTTAAAAGGCGGACCTTAAGTTCATCAAGGAAAGCCTTATTTACTTCATACTCCATTTGAAAATTAAAAATATACCGATCCGCGATACCGGAAACAACCCGGGTTAATTCCTGATTCAAATGTTGCGTAACGACTTTATTCCTTTCGA
>CAZNGC010000103.1:0-4687 GCA_964572435.1 uncultured Planctomycetales bacterium
GAAGATAAAAGAACCCAGGCCGGAAATAAATTTGCCCCGGCAGAAACGCCTATGGTCAGCCGCCCCTTTTATTTTCCTGCTGGCGATTGCGATATCAAGCGAAGGATGGTCTTTCAATTTACCCAGCAATAAAGGGATAGCTTCCGGCGGATGCTGCAGGTCAGCGTCGATCACCCCCACAACGTCCCCGGCGCCAAGCTGCCAGCCGGCGGCAACCGCGGAGGCCAGGCCCCTGCGGCCATGCCTGCGGACCAACCTGATCCTCTTGTCCTCTTCTGAAATCTTCTGGACAATCTCCCAGGTCCGGTCCGGGCTATTGTCATCGACTACGATTATCTCGAAATCAACGCTGTTTGCGGATAAGGCGTCTCTTGACCTGTCGATCAGCTCTTCGATATTCTCCGCTTCATTATAGGTAGGGATAACTAAAGTGAAGCCGGGAGCGGATTCATTCATATCTCCACTTCCAATCGCGGATCTCCGGCATATCTTCACCGTGGGCCCCGATATACTGTTTATGCTCGATAAGTTTGTTGTGCAGCCATTCCTTGACATGCGCGGCCTTGTTCTGCAGGCGGCCGACGCGGTCGATGACATCGTCTGCCAGGTTGAAACGGTCCAGCTCATTCAACACCGTCATGTCGAACGGCGTAGTGGTAGTCCCTTCTTCTTTATACCCGCGCACATGCACGTTCTTGTGGTTTGTCCTGCGGTAGATGAGCCGGTGGATAAGCCAGGGGTAGCCGTGAAATGCGAAAATCACCGGTTTATCCGCGGTGAACAAGCTGTCGAAATCCTTATCCGAAAGACCGTGGGGGTGCTCGCTTTGCGGCTGCAGGGTCATCAGGTCGACGACGTTAATCACCCTTATTTTTAAATCCGGGAATTTCTGCCGCAAAATATCCACCGCCGCCAGGGTCTCCAGCGTAGGCACATCCCCGGCGCAGGCCATCACCACATCCGGTTCTCCTCCATGGTCATTGCTCGCCCAATCCCAAATCCCGATACCCTTAGTGCAATGGCGGATGGCCGCGTCCATATCCAGGTATTGCAGCCCCGGATGCTTGCCGGCGATAATCACGTTCACGTAGTGGCGGCTGCGCAGGCAATGGTCGGTTACGGATAAAAGCGTGTTGGTATCCGGAGGCAGGTAAACCCTGATGACCTCCGCCTTTTTGTTCACCACATGGTCGATAAAACCCGGGTCCTGATGCGAAAGCCCGTTGTGGTCCTGGCGCCAGACATGCGAAGTAAGCAGGTAATTCAACGAAGCGATCGGCCTGCGCCAGGGGATGTGCCGCGACGTCTTCAGCCATTTCGCGTGCTGGTTGAACATGGAATCGACGATATGGATAAAAGCCTCGTAGCATGAAAAGAAACCATGGCGGCCGGTAAGCAAATATCCTTCCAGCCACCCCTGGCAGGTGTGCTCGCTAAGGATCTCCATTACCCTTCCGTCGGCAGAAAGATGGTCGTCCTCCGGCAGGATCCTGGCCATCCAACTGCGGCTGGAGGCATCTAATACCGCGCCGAGGCGGTTGGATGTCGTCTCATCCGGGCCGAAGAGCCGGAAATTCGCGGGTTTTTTGTTCAGCTTCATCACGTCGCGCAGGAAATAACCCATTACCCTGGTCGGTTCCGATTCGACGGCCCCCGGCTTACCGACGGCGACCGCGTATTTACGGAAATCCGGAAGCCTTAAATCGCGCAGCAAAACCCCTCCATTAGAATGAGGATTGTCGCTCATCCGGGATTTTTTCTCCGGGGCCAGGGCAGCGAGGGAAGGAACCAGGCGGCCGCTTTTATCGAAAAGCTCCTGCGGCCTGTAACTTTTCATCCAATCTTCCAGGGCCTTGACGTGTTCCGGCTTCTCCGCCATCTCCGCGAAAGGCACCTGGTGAGAACGCCAATAACCTTCCGTCTTCAAGCCATCTATGCTCTTCGGACCGGTCCACCCCTTAGGGGTATCCAGAACGATCATCGGCCATGCCGGGCGAAAGGATGTTTTCTTTTTACCGCGGGCTTTGGCCTGGATAGACTTTATCTCTTTCAGGACAATCTCCAGGGTCTTCGCCATCAATGGATGCATCAATCCGGGATCGCTGCCTTCCACGAAATACGGCTTGTAGCCGCACCCCGAAAGAAACTGCCTTAGTTCATTCTTGCTTATGCGCGCCAATACCGTGGGATTGGATATCTTGTAACCGTTAAGATGCAGGATAGGCAGCACTGCTCCGTCGGTACGCGGGTTGAGGAACTTGTTCGAATGCCAGGAGGCGGCAAGCGGGCCTGTTTCCGCCTCACCGTCGCCGATAATACACGAGACGATCAAGCCGGGATTATCGAACGCCGCGCCAAAAGCGTGAGAAAGCGCATACCCGAGTTCCCCGCCTTCATGCATCGAGCCGGGTGTCTCCGCGCTGACATGGCTGGGAATGCCTCCGGGAAAAGAAAATTGCCTGAAAAGCCTCCTCATCCCCTCTTCGTCAAACGATATTTCCGGATAATATTCGCTGTATGTGCCTTCCATCCAGGCGTTGGCGACCAGCCCCGGACCGCCGTGGCCCGGGCCGATAATATAAATCATGTCCAGCCCGTATTTCCTGATCAGGCGGTTAAGATGCACATAGATGAAATTAAGCCCCGGGGTAGTACCCCAGTGGCCCAAAAGCCTGGGCTTGATATGTTTAAGCGTTAGCGGGACTTTTAATAGGGGGTTATCGAGGAGATAGATCTGGCCGACGGAAAGATAATTCGCCGCCCGCCAATAGGCGTCCATCTTTTTCAGCTCTTCGGAGGATATTTTCCCGGCGCGGGGATTCTTCATATGTTCTAACCGTTAAAACCTGTAAGAGAAACTGCCGTCTTTAAATGAATCCATACCGGTCATCAATATGCTATAACAAGATATTCTTTATTGCAAGCATAAGTTGCAATAAAGAAATGGGGTCAGAATTATTTTTTGTTTGTTAAAGAATAAGAAAAATAATTCTGACCCCATTTCTTTATTCGTATCTTAAGGCCTCGATAGGGTTAAGCTGGGATGCTTGCCTGGCCGGCCAAAGCCCGAAGACTACGCCGACTATCAGCGAAAATACCGTAGCGAGGACTACCGAGGAAACCGAAATACTTACCGCCCAGCCGGCAACAACCGCTACCAAAAACGCCGCGCCGCAGCCAAGAAGAATGCCTGCCAACCCCCCGATGAGCGACATCAATACCGCTTCGATGAGAAACTGCACCATTATGTCTTTATTGTTGGCTCCGATAGCCTTGCGCAAGCCGATCTCGCGCGTGCGCTCGGTAACCGAAACCAACATGATATTCATGATCCCTATGCCTCCTACAAGAAGAGAAATAGCGGCGATCGCGCCAAGAAGAAGCGACATCGTCTCGGTGGTTGATTCCAGGGTCTTCTTGATGTCAGCCATATTCCGGATACGGAATGATTCTTTTTGGTCATCGGTAATCAAACGGTGCTGTTTAATGATGATCTTTTCGATTTCATCCTCCGCGGCGCCAAGCGTATCCGGGCTGCTCGCCTCAACATAGATGGAATCCACGTATTGCTTGCCGAGCACCCTGTACATAGCGGTGGTGATCGGAATAAGCACTATATCATCCTGGTCCTGCGGGCCGCTGGAACCCTTCGCAGGCAGGATACCGATAACCTTGAAATTGACCAGGTTAATCTTTATGATCTCTCCCACGGGGTTTGAGGAACCAAAAAGCTCCTTGACCACAGTCACTCCCACCAGGGCAACCTTGCTCCTCATCTTCACTTCCTCTTCGCTAAAGAACCTGCCGATAGTAGGAACCGCCGAACGCAGCTGGGCGTATTCTATGTTAACCCCCTCGAGCTTGGTATTCCAGTTTTTATTCCCGTAAACGACCTGCCCCCTGTCTGAAACCGAAGGGCTTACCCTGCTGACGCAATCTTTGAGCTTCTTGATCTCTTCCGCATCCTGCAGGGTCAGGCGGGTGGTCAGGCCCGACTGCAGGGCAACACCTCCGGACCTGTGCGCTCCCGGGCTGACGATCAAAAGATTAGACCCAAGCGAAGCCAGCTGTTTCTCGATAGACTGCTTCGACCCCTGGCCGATACCCAGCATCGCGATGACCGCGGCCACGCCGATAAGTATCCCCAGTATGGATAAAAAAGCTCTCGTCTTATGCGAGAGCATCGCGGAAACTGCCTGGCGCAGATAATCCAGGAATTCCATCCCCTGCTTTACCGCGCCGGCCGGATTGGACAACACATTCTTAACCAGATTTTCTGAAACAGGCTGGGCAAGGACAACCCCGGAGACAGGAGAAACATTCTTATCGGAAATAATCTGCCCGTCGCGCATGGTAATAACGCGCCGGGCATGAGCGGCAATCTCGTTCTCGTGGGTTACGATAACTACAGTCTTGCCTTTTTTGTTAAGCTCCTTCAGTATATTGATTATTTCTTCCTTGCTTTTCGAATCGAGATTTCCCGTGGGCTCATCTGCAAAAATTATCGGCGGATCGCACACCAGGCTCCTGGCAATCGCCACCCTCTGCTGCTGGCCGCCGCTCATCTCATTGGGCTTATGGTTCATCCTCGCCCCCAAGCCGACATTCTCGATCTCTTTCCTGGCCTTCTCCTTGAGGTGCCTTTTGCCGGCCTATATCAGCGGATGTTCGGCATTTTCCAAAGCAG
>CAZNGC010000104.1:0-4683 GCA_964572435.1 uncultured Planctomycetales bacterium
CCGGGCCTTTAATATCCCGCATCTGCGCGCTTGGGCCGGAATGTTCGAGCACGCTCTTTACCTCTATAGGTATCTCGACGGATTCAATCTGGCCCCACTCGCTATTCCCTTTTTCCCTGTATTTGATGACAGCTTTGGGAATGGAAGTCTTGCCGGTAATATACGTATCCAGGATATACCACTGGGATATCTTCTCCCTGCCCGGCAAAGCGCTCTTTTTTGAGCCGAAATCCTTAACCGCGAAGATACCAAACCCCTGGGCGAAAGACGGAAATTCGACCTCGACACCCTTGCTTTTCTCGATGGTAATCGTGTACTTTATCTTATCGCCGATAGCGACTTCCTTCTTATCCGCTTCAACCCGGACGATAACCGGTCCAGGCGCCCCGGAACCGGGCCTAAAACACCCTGATAGCGACAAGGCGAGAAAAACGCTTAAACCGGCGGATATTATCCTATCTTGGGCTCTTTTCATTTTCCGTCTTTGGCTGATAAAAAATCTCGATTTCCTGCTGCTCCACGGCTTTATCCAGGAAAGACTGCACGATCTGCTGTTCTTTCTGCCTGCGGTATTCCTCTGCCGCCCGATCCTTGACTTCTTCAAACTCCTGCTGCCTTTGAGGCTCTTTCTGTTCAATCACAAACATGTAGAACTTATCCCCGATCTTAAACGGCCCGGAAAGCTCGCCCTTGGCGCGCGCAAAGATATCATCCACCGCTTCTTTTGATTCCCCTATCCCGGAGGGGAGGAAAGCTGAACCCTTGCTTATCCACTGCTCTATCTTTCTGCCTTTTCCCTGTTTAAGCGCGGCGGAGGCGCTATTACTCCCGGATTGGTCATCCATCTCCAAAAAAGAAACTTTAACCCTTTCCGGCACCTGGTATTTATTCATGTTTGCCTTGTAATATAAATAAACGTCTTCGGGAGATATCTTCAACTGCTTGTTTATCTCATCCCTCAATAACTCCTGCAGGACAAGCTGCTTCTTGAAATCCTCCACCGCGTAGCGGATATTATTGTCTCTATCCAGGCCGAGTTTCTTCCCTTTATCATAAAGGACCTCCGTAGCCACGTATTCCCTTACAAACTTCAGCTTCGCGTCATTACTGTTCAGGCTTTTCTTTATATGTTCGGGGAGCCTGTTGATTACCATATCGATCTCCTCATTGCTGATCTCCCTCTTTCCTATCCTCACCCCGATCTTCTCCGGCCTGCGCTCATCCGGCTTTACGGAAGTCCGGCTGTCCAGCTCATACTGCGCCTGCTGGCTTAAGCCCAGGCTCTCAAGAGAAGTAACTATCTTCTGGCTCATCTCCTGCCTGTAAGAAGAAGCCGGATCGAGTAATTCACTCTTATAGAAATTGGACAAGGCCTTCTCATACTGGCCCAGGCCGACATATATATTCCCGAGTTTATAGCATACACCCGCCAGGTCTTTGGCATCCATCCGGTTGTTATTTACGCATGACTCGAATGCCCCGGCGGCCTCGCTGTTCAATCCTTTGGCAAGTAAAAGGTTCGCGTAGTCAAGGCGCGCTTTGTCGTCCCAGGAGTTTTTGGCATGGCCGGCCGGCCGGGAAAAATAACCTCGAGTTATAAGAAAACCGGCTGTTGCCATCAAGATAACCGCCGCAAGAATAATTTTAACGGGCTTTTTCATCTTATCCTCAATCTCCTCTCTCTCTCCTTGAAAAACCTGAATAGGCTGCGCGTGTAAGGCATATCCGTCCTTACGTCGATAGCATCCACGTTTACCGAATTAAACAACGTATCTCTCTCCTCCTGTCTCTGGATGGCTTGACGGCGGTAATTTTCCCGCAAGGCGGCATCGGAAGTATCCACGAGGAATGAGCGTCCGCTTTCCAGGTCTTCCAGCTTTACGATCCCGGCATCTGGCAATTCCAGTTCCCCGGGGTCGGTCACGGTTATCGCCACGATATCATGGCGCTTGTTGCTGGCCGCCAACATCTTCTTGAAATCCGGCGCGTAAAAATCGGAAATAATAAAAGAAACCGTCCTGCGCATCATGACCTTATTCAAATACCCCAGCGCCTCGTTGATGTCCGTCTTCACGCCGGAAGGTTTAAAATTCAGGACTTCGCTGACTATGCGCAGCACATGGCGCAGTCCTTTGCGCGCGGGGATGAATTTCTCCACCTTATCCGTGAAAGCGATAAAACCCACCTTATCGTTGTTCTTTACCGCGGCGATCGCCAGCAGCGAACAGACCTCCGCGGCAAGCCTCATCTTAAACCGGTTACGCGTTCCAAAAAACGAAGAAGGAGACATATCCAGAAGGAGCATTACCGTAAGCTCCCTTTCTTCGGTAAACTTCTTTATATAAGGATTACCTGTCCTGGCCGTGACATTCCAGTCTATGGAACGTATCTCGTCGCCCGGCTGGTATTCGCGCACCTCTTCGAACTCCATGCCCTTGCCTTTGAAAACACTCTGGTACTGGCCGGCAAAGACATCGGTAACCATGCGCGAAGTGGTTATCTGGATACGCCGGATATTCTGCAATACTTCCTTGGGGATCATCTCTGCCTTTAAGGGACCTCTATGTCGTTGAATATCTTTTTGATTATGTCGTCCGAAGTCTTCTCTTCGGCCTCGGCCTCGTAACTGACGATCACCCTGTGCCGCAGCACGTCCGGGCCGATGGATTTGACATCTTGCGGGGTAACATACCCCCTGCCCTGGATAAAAGCGTAAGCCTTAGAAGCCAGCATAAGGCAGATCGTCGCCCTGGGGCTGGCGCCGTACTGGATAAGCCCGGATAACTCGTTCAATTTGTATTTCTGCGGCTCCCTCGTCGCGAATACGATATCCAGGATATATTTTTCTATCTTCTCGTCCATATATACCTCATCCACCACGCCTCGCGCCCTTAATATATCCTGGGGCTCGACAACCGCTTTGGCCTCGGTCTTCCTGCCGGTAAACCCCATGCGCTTAAGGATCTTGTGCTCTTCCTCGATATCCGGGTAAGTTATATTGATCTTGAGCATGAACCTGTCCACCTGGGCCTCTGGAAGAGGGTACGTGCCCTCCTGCTCTATGGGGTTCTGGGTAGCCATGACCAGGAAAGGGTCGTCAAGCCCGAAAGTATTTTCTCCGATAGTAACCTGCCTTTCCTGCATCGCCTCCAGTAGCGCGCTTTGCACCTTTGCCGGAGCGCGGTTTATTTCGTCGGCAAGGATTATATTGGCGAATATCGGCCCTTTCTTGGTGGAAAACGTGCCGTCTTTCGGATTATAAATCAACGTTCCGATCAAGTCCGCGGGCAGAAGATCCGGAGTAAACTGTATTCTCTGGAACCTGGTATTTATCGCCTGCGAAAGCGTCTTGATGGACATTGTCTTGGCCAGCCCGGGCACCCCTTCACCAAGTATGTGTCCGTTGGCAAACAAACCCACGAGCAGCCTTTCGATGAGATACTTTTGGCCGACAATGACTTTTCCTATTTCGGCGACCAGGCTTTGCACAAACAAACTCTCTTTCTGGACTTTCTCATTAATGGCAGTAAGACCGGTGTTCATATCCCCCTCCTTTTTAGAAAATTATAAATATATAATTATTACTTTTTGCCTTTTTTGTCAATAGAAAAATCCTGGAGGTTGCTCCATCTAAACCCATACGCTGCTATATGTTGTATATTGGAGTATACTTCGGGAGGGAGCCGGGAATTTATGCCGTAAACGAACCTGGTTTACGGATATCGGTAAGCCTGCTACCCCTGTTTGAACTGAAGGTATTTATCTATTTTTGCGATCAGCCGGTTAAGGTCTATCGGTTTCTCCATGTAATCCACTATCCCGACCTTGTATGCCTTATACTTGTCAGCCTCCTTGGCCAGCGCCGAAATGATAATTATAGGGATCAATTTGCCGACAGAATCATTATTCAGCATCTCGCAAACCTCGATCCCCTTTGCCCCGGGCATGATAATATCGAGCAGGATTATCTGGGGCCTGAAAGCGCGGACATGGGAGATGATATCGCTGGCATTCGGCAGGGCAAGCACTTCATATTTACCGGTCTCCTCAAGATTCGATTTCAGGAGCCTGGTAAAATCAATTTCATCGTCAACCACCAACACCTTGCTGGGCATTTTCTATCTCCTTTTCTTCTTGGCCTTGGCCCTGTTTCCCGTTCCCGGATTCTTCACGGGAGCCGGCTTCTTCGGCCCGGCCTTCAACAACCTGGAAATTGTCTCCTTCAGTTCCTGCGCACCGATCGGTTTGGTAACGAACAGATCGGCGCCTTTATCCAAAACCTCTCTCCTGGTAGGCTCATCCCCTTTGGCGCTAAGCACTACCACGGGAATACGGGCAGTCCTTGCCTTCTTTTTCAACTCCTCCAGCACCTGCAAACCGTTCATATCCGGCATCAGCAGGTCCAGCAATATCAAATGCGGCCTTAGCCCATCGGCCATGTCCAGGCCCAGGCATCCTTTTACGGCTACGTCCACGCTGAATGCCCCGCGCATCTCCAGGTTCATCTTTACCAGTTTAGTAAAATATATCTCATCATCGATAATCAAGACCCTTTTAACCATTCTGCCCCTCCGTGGCTAACTTCAAGGTAATGGTCACTTTAGTCCCTATCCCCAGCCTGCTCTCCACATCGATCAAGCCCTTATGCATGTCTATTATGCTCAAGCATATGCCCAGCCCCAG
>CAZNGC010000105.1:0-4650 GCA_964572435.1 uncultured Planctomycetales bacterium
CCTCATAATCCATCTGTGAACCGAACCTTTTCAGGGCAGCCAGATTACTGAAAGACGCCTCCGGGCCCATATAGGCGATCTTCAACATCCTTTCCATAGCGAGGCTGGCAGACATGATCTCCCTGTAAATAGAGCCCAGTGCATCTTTGGTTAACGGCCCCTTATTCAACCCGTAGGCTTTGCGCAATACCTGCACCTCCCTTTCCGGGGAATAGATACTCTCTCCGCTGCTTATCTTTACCCTACCGATCTCCTTGGTTATTTTGGCCCGTAAATTAAGCAGACCGATCAATTTGCGGTCAACAACGTCAATTTTCCTGCGCATCTTTTCCAGGGTCATCTTTGTCCTCCGGTTCAGTTTCGGGGATCTCTTCAATTTCAACTTTATCTTCTGCCTGCTTAGCCATAGCGGTAAAGTCATCCATTTTTGGAAGATCGTCTAAAGACTTTAAACCGAAATGCTCAAGAAAGATCCTGGTGGTGCCGAAAACAAAAGGCCTGCCGGGAATCTTTTTCCTTCCGCAAATACGGATAAGGTCTTTCTCGAGCAAGCTCTTCATTACTCCGTCCACGTTGACGTTGCGCAGTGATTCTATCTCCGACTTCGTCAACGGCTGCTTATAAGCGATAATCGCCAGGCTCTCCAGCGCAGGCTTGGAAAGCTTCTCGCTCAAGCGGTTTTTAAATAACTTCTTCAGGAATGAAGAAAACTCCGTCGATGCAATCATCTGGAAGCCTCCGGCAATCTCGATAATCCTCAAACCCCTGCCCTGCGCCTCATACTCGCTTCTTAAATCATCGATTGCCTTACGCAGAACCGGGGCGTCCGGGATACCCAGCACCTTCTTAAGCTGCTCTATAGTCACCGGCTTATCCGAAGCGAATATTAGAGCCTCCAGCGCCGGTTTCAAATTATTCCCTTCCATGCCTATTTTGACCTCGTCTGTTTATAAACCAGGTTCAATAATTCTTCCGTCGTGTTAACCTGGCGGTTGGAATCAAGGACCTTCTCGATCATGGCAGCGGCTTCCTGCCTCTTGTACTGCAGCTGAAGCAATACATCCAGGGCCTCTTCGGATATCCCCCTGGCTGAAGATATCCTCGCGGGCTGGTGATCGCGGATCAAACCGAACCTGCCGACCTTGTTCTGCAGTTTAGCAACTATCTCTTTAGCCCTCTGTTCTCCTATCCCCGGCAGAGATTTAAGAAAACCCAAATCGCCTTCGTCTATAGCCCTGGCAATCGAAGAGATAGGCCTGTTCAGGGCCCTTAAAGCCGCCCGCGGCCCAATACCGGAAACGGTGATGAAAATCTCGAAGAAATCTTTTTCCACCTGGCTTAGGAAACCGATAAGTATCGGTACGCTTTTTGACTGCTCAACCTGGTGATAGTGGTAGGTGAGCATGGTAATCCTGCCGTCGGTCCCGCATGATTCATCGATCCTCTGCATTACGCAAACGGGGACAAAAACATCGTAACCTATACCCCCCAGGTCAAGAACGATATAATTATCGCCTTTTTCGGAAATCTTGCCCGTAATTCTGGAAATCATACTCGTGATTTTATAATGTAACTGTGCGCGATGGCCAAAGCCAAGGCATCCGTGACATCCAGGTAGCGGGGCAGGACCTTTAACCCCAGAGTCTTAGCCACCATCATTTGCACCTGCGTCTTGGACGCCAGCCCTTTGCCTACGATCGCCTTCTTGATACGCGTCGCGCTATACTCAAAACAAGGAATACCCTTATTGGCAGCCGCCAGACAAATCACTCCTCTTGCCTGGCCTAAAATATAAGAGGTAGCCGGATGCCGGTAATGCGAATATATCTTTTCAAGCACCAGGCAATGCGGGCGCGTATCTTCTATTAATTTGATTATCCCGCTATGTATCTTATCTAAACGCCTCGATGTCTCTTCCCTGGACCTGGTCTGGATTATCCCGGCTTCCCGCAGGGACAAGCGCTCCCCATTAACCTGAATAACCCCGTAACCGGTAATAGCTAAAGCCGGATCAACACCGAGAATGATCATTCCTCGGAAGCAACCTCGTTCATAATCTCGTCGGAGATATCGAAATTAGCGTATACCTGCTGCACATCATCATGATCCTCCAGGGCCTCGATTAAAGCCAGCACCTGTTTTGCCTCATTGCCTTCCACCTTCACGGTCGAAGAAGGGATCATGGTCAATTCCGCGTCCTCCCATTTTACCCCTTTATCCTGGAGAGCCTGCTTGACCTTTTCCAGCTCCTGAGTAGAGGTGTAAATTTCATACATATTGCCTTCATGTTTCATGTCTTCCGCCCCGGCATCCAGGACTATGTTCATCAATTCGTCTTCTTTGATCGCTTCTTTAGGGACCGAAACATACCCCTTCTGGGTAAACATCCAGCTTACCGAACCGGCGCCGGCCATGTTCCCGCCCCTCTTTGAAACAATATTGCGCAGTTCCGCGGTAGAACGGTTCTTGTTGTCAGTAAGCGAATCTATGAGAATGGCCACCCCGCCCGGGCCATAAGCTTCATACATCACAGCCTCATATACAACGCCGGGCAGTTCCCCCGTACCGCGTTTTATCGCCATCTTGACATTATCCATAGGCATATTCGCGTCTTTGGCCTTTTGCATTATTGCGCGCAGCCTGGGATTGGTATCCGGATTCCCTCCGCCATCCCTGGCAACCACAGTCAACTCCTTGATAATCTTGGTGAATGTGGCGCCTCGTTTAGCGTCAGCTAAACTCTTTTTGCCCTTATTCGTCTTCCATTTAGAATGACCTGACATGACTCCCTCCTATTTGTATTTTGATAAAATTAAAAACAGGCAGGATAAGCCGGGTTCTGTCTTGATGCCTGCCTGCCGGCAGGCAGGCGAAAATAGCATCGAAGTGGCTATTCCTCTCAATCCGCGCGTTACCGCGCTGACTTTAGCAGCTTACCCGAGATTTCTTCCCGCTTTTGGCGGGAAACGCGCCGGATTAGCGCTCATCTCCTATTCTACATTGCTCCACGCAGAGATTGCCGCGTTTCACATGGCGGTCCTTTCGAACCGTTACTCGTCTCTGTGGCTCTGATCCGCCGGTTTCTCAACCGGGGCGGGAGTTGCCCGCTGCGTCATCCTCTGGAGCCCGGACTTTCCTCCCTGCTCGCGCAGGGCAGCCACATCCTGCCTGTTTATTTTTTCAAAGCTTCCTTTATTGCCTTTGTCGCCAGCATATCCGCAAGGGTATTATTTTCCCGCGGGATATGGTTCACCGAAACATTCTCAAACCCTTCCAAAAGGCGCATCGCCCTCTCGTAGAGAGGAATCAGCCCATGATGTTTGACTTTATAAATTTTATTGATCTGCCTGGCCAAGAGCTGGCTATCCGTGTTGATCTTCAAACCGCCGGCCTTCAGCAAAAGCGATTCTTCAAGCGCGTATATCAAAGCGGTATATTCCGCTATATTATTCGTGGCCATTCCGATATAACTGGAGATCTGCTTGAGCGGCCGTCCGTCGCGATAAATAACCACCCCTATCCCGCTATGCCCGGGATTGCCTTTTGACGCCCCGTCTATATATATCTCCAGGCAACTCATTCCGCGATATAAAATATGCGATTGCATGTTTCGCAGGTGACCACGTGGTCGTACATCCTGATCATGTTGATTACCTGCGGCGGTACCAGCATATGGCAACCCCCGCAGGAATTATCGGCCACGGGGACAATTGCCAGTCCGCCCCTGCTGGAAAGTATCCTCTCGTATTCGGCAAGCATCTTCGGTTCTATCCCCGGGATAATCTGCTGCCTCTGGACCCGAAGCTGGTTCATACGCTCATCGATTTCATTTACGCGTATCTGGACCTTCCTCTTTTGTTCAAGAAAAAGCTTTTCCTCTTCTTTCAGCCTGATATTTTCCTGCTCGATTTGCGCTTTTATCTTGTCCGACTCCTCGAAAGAAAGAAGGATCTTCTCTTCGATCAATGAACCATCCGCCTTTGTGTCGGCAATTTGCTGCAGCATTGTCTGAAATTCTTTAT
This sequence comes from uncultured Planctomycetales bacterium, assembly GCA_964572435.1. GTDB lineage: Bacteria > Omnitrophota > Gorgyraeia > Gygaellales > Profunditerraquicolaceae > UBA6249. Next base: position 4,023 of record CAZNGC010000105.1, read on the forward strand.
TAGTTTTTAAAGAGTATAACTGCCCCTGCAGTTTCTTGATCGCCTCAGCGTTAGAGGCCAATTCCAGTTCCCTTTCTTTACGCTGCTTCTGTTGTTCAAGGGAATTCTTTTCAAGCTGGGCAAGGTTCTGTTTCTTAACCTCGAAGGCCTCCTCTATAGCCTTGATTTCCAAAGGCTTGGCCGCTTTCTCGTTATTCAAAGCGTAAATCTCGCTGTCCAGTTTTTGCAGATTTACCAAACTAAGCAACTGCGCTTTCAAATCTACCGTAGACAACTTTTTCTCCTTATTTTAATCAAATGGGCGATAGAGGACTCGAACCTCTGACATCTACAATGTGAATGTAGCGCTCTAACCAACTGAGCCAATCGCCCGAAATATAGCTATAGCTGCCTTAAATTTATAAATGGGCCCACAGGGACTCGAACCCCGGACCAATTGATTATGAGTCAACTGCTCTAACCGACTGAGCTATGGGCCCCAGAAATTAATACTATATATTACTATTTTTAGGCAATCTTAGCAAGCTAAAAAGAATTTATTTTCACTATCCATAACAGCAATGTTTTGAATAACTTAATAAAGATTGCTTCCATGGCTCGGGCACAACGAAATTTGTCTTAAAACACA
>CAZNGC010000106.1:0-4602 GCA_964572435.1 uncultured Planctomycetales bacterium
CAGGATGAAGCTGGCGTTGAAAGACTGGCTCATCCAGCTCAAGGGCGGTATCGATGAACCGAACCTCAAACTCTGGAACAAAGCCCTGGCGTTTCTGGCGGTTGTCTTATTCATTTACCTTAGCGCGGATTTTATGCTTCACCGGCTTGACCTGAAACAATTTACTAAAATGCTCTCGGGCCAGAAGACGAGGAGTTTTCAGCAGAACGTGACTGCCGAGGTGCGCCCGTTTTCGTATTACCTGGAGATGGTCCAACGCAGGGATATCTTTTCAGCGGTAAAGCTAAGGAGCGCGTCGGATCCGGAGGATGAAACCAAGAAGGCCCTGGCCGAGATGCTCAAGGATTTGAAATTAGTGGGGATTTCCTGGGGAAGCGACCCGGAAGTGATCCTTGAAGATTCGAAGGCGAACAAGACGTATTTTCTCAAGGCAGGGGAAACCGTCGGCACTTTCAAAGTTGATTCGATCATGAAGGATAAGGTTGTGTTGGAATCAGGCGGCCAGAAGATGGAGTTAAAATAAATGAAAAGATCCTACTTTGCAATCATGTTTTCGATGTTTATCCTGGCAGGGGTTGTCCCGATAGGCGCCCAGGAGGCCGCGAATGAAAAACAGGCGCAGGCCCTGAAAGCGCAAGAGAAAACGACTTCTCCCGCGGAGAAACAGCCTTCCACGGCTAAAGACAGCTCTTTAGCCGTCCAGAAAGAGGCGGCAAAGGAAGAAGTTGAAGACGCGGCTGATCCGTTTTCCGGCTTGTCCAGGAAAATATCCCTGGACCTGCGCAATATGGATATCATGGATACGGTCAAGTTCCTTTCCAAGCAGGGGGATTTGAATATAGTCGCCACCAAGAACGTGAGCGGCAAGATCACCCTGTTCCTTAAGGATGTTACCATCTCCGACGTACTGGACATGATCCTTTTGACCAACAACCTTGCCTGCGAAAAGAAGGCGGGGATTATTACCTTGATGACGGAAAGCGAATATGAGGCGCTTTACGGCGAGAAATACACGAACAAAAAAGAGACCAAGACAATCGAGCTTAAATACGCGGATCCTAAAAGGGTGGGGGCGATATTAGGCAACCTGAAGAGTTCGGTAGGCAAGGTGATTATAGACGACGCTACCGGGATGATCATTCTCATCGATACGCCGGCAAAGATCAAAGAGATGGAGGAGGCGGCGGTCAAGGCCGATATCTCTACGGTCAACCGGGTCCTCCCTACCGTAAGAGAGGCGTTCGAGCTTGGCTATGCCAAGGTGGGAGAGGTCAAGGGCGAGATCACCAAGGCCCTGACCAAGGACGTCGGCAGTATCGAGGTTGACGAGAGGACGAACAAGCTGGTGGTGACTGACCTGCCGCACAATATGGAAAGGATCAGGAAACTGGTCGCGGATTTCGATTCCAAGACCAGGGAGGTGCTTGTCGAGGCCAAGATCGTGGAGATCACTCTCAACGAAGACTTTGCCATGGGCGTCGATTGGCAGAAGGTTTACGGATTGGCGGAAGATTCGCTTACCTTTACAGGTTCGTTTCCGTTCAGCGCGCCCACCTCCACTGCTTCGACAATGAAGCTAAGCATCGGTACGCTGGCCAACGATAAATACAATGTGGCCCTGACATTGATCAAGTCCTTCGGCAGGGTAAAGGTGGTTTCTTCCCCGCATATCGTGGTATGCAACAACGAGGAGGCGAAGTTCATGGTGGGTACGCGCGAGGCGTATGTTACCACGACGATCACTACCGGCGACGTTACCACGACTACCTCTGAAAGCGTCAACTTCATAGACGTGGGCGTGACCTTGTATGTCACGCCGACGATAAACAAGGATGGTTTCGTGAAGATGCACATCAAGCCCGAGGTCAGCTCGATAGCCGACTGGCTGACGACTACCGAAGGCAATAAGATCCCTATAGTAGATACCTCCAACGTTGAGACGGACGTCCTGGTCAAGGACGGCAACACGATCATCCTTGCAGGTTTGATCAAGAAGACCACGGAAAAAGATTCCAGCAAGATGCCTGTCTTGGGGAGCGTGCCTATCTTAGGAAAATTGTTCAGTAATGTTTCCGACCTGAACGAGAAGAAAGAGCTGGTCATCTTCCTGACGCCTCATGTGATCAGCGGGGTCGACGAGATGTATAAACTGCGTGACGAGATGAAGACGAGAAAGCCGCCGAGAATGAATGAGGCGCCGGGGCGCAAGGATAAGAAATGATGAAAAAGAACCTCGTATTGACGGTTGGCCTTGGTGTTTTGCTTACAGCCCTGCTTATCGCGCTGGGGCTGGCGGGGCTATCCATATCCAGGAAGCGCGCCGAGATAGAGTCGTTGAATAACGACCTGAAGAACAGGGATGCCAGGTTGAGCCAGATGGAGAAGCAGGTCGAATCCCTGAATGCCGAAAAGAGTTCCCTGGCCGGTTCAAAACTAAGTTTGGAAGCGAAGCTTAGCGGCCTGGAGCAGGAAATCAGCGAGGCAAAGGAAAAACAGGCCGGCTTGAGCAAGAAGCTGTCGGCTTTCGCTGAAGACAAAAAGAAGCTGGAAATAAGCCTTGAGCAGACTACGCAGGATATGGAAAGCAAGCTGCGCGCGCTGGAACAGAAGAACAGGAAGGAACTGGTGCGCAAGAGCAAGAAGTATCTTGCCCAGAAAGAGGAATTCAGCCGTCAGATCGAGCAATTGAGCCAGAGGCTAAAAGGCCTGAATGAAGAAAAAGCGAAGCTGGAGAAGAACGCGCAGGATGCCGCGCAGGTAACCGCGAGGTTAATGAAAGAAAAAGAGAAACTCGACCACTATAAGCTGGGGTTGTCTTACGAGAATAAAAGGGATTTTGAGGCGGCAGTCCGGGAGTACGAAGCGATCCTGGAGATCGACCCGTATGACGCCAATATTTATCTGCGCCTGGCGAGCATTTATATTTACAACATCAAGGATGCCGAGAGGGCGGATTTTTACGCCAAGGGGTACGGAGTTTTAATCAGCAAGGATAAGAGCAGCGTGGGAGTTTCCGGGGAGGGAGCGTTATCCAGGGCGGTCAACGAGAAGATAGTCTTGACCGAGAAGCTCAACGAGGCCGACCAGAAGCTGTCACAGAAGGTCAAGCAGAAGCACGCTCAAGCCGGTGATTTAAACGAGGTTTTTGGAACATATAGGGAGAAGGCGCTTAAACGCCATTACAACCTGGCAATAATATACGAGAATTCCGGCAGGTATAGGGAGGCGGCAGCGGAATATGAAAAGACCCTGGAGCTGGACCCCGATGACGCTGATGTCCATTACAACCTGGCGATTGTCTATGACGATTATCTGCAAGACAATGAGAAGGCTGTTTTTCATTACCGCCGCTACCTGGATTTATCCCCCGATGCCCCGGACAGAGGGATGGTTTCAGAGTGGATGGAAGAAGCCAAGGGCGATCTGGATTGGCAGCGGAAAACGAGGTAGCCAGTGTGCAGGAAAAGGGCTGTATTATTTGCCGGTTTGCTTTTGTTCATATCAGCTTCCGCGGCGGCTTGCCTGGGGTTTTCCAATTTAAGGCTTAAGCAGTCTTTGAGAAAAGACCTGAACATAAAAGTAGTCAGGGAAGAGTTGGATTTAAAAAGGCACAAAAAGGTCAAAGAAGAACTGAAGCGCAGACTGGAAGAAAAATACCGCGCGGATATGGTTTCTTCCCGGGCGGCCTCAAGAAGGCTGGAACAGGAACAGTCGCGCCAAAACCAGAAGGAGGAGGCAAGATGAACTGCGGTATGAAAGATTCCGGTAACCAGAAGATCAGCGTGGTTTTTATCTTATTCATGGTTGTAAGCCTAATTGTTATAATCAGTTTAGCCTTTGGAGTAAACGGGATGTCAGCTAAGGTTAAACAACAGGCGGCAGTAATCGCCGAAAAGGATAAGCAGCTTGAAGATGCGAAGGTCAAATATACCAGCCTGGCTGCCAGGCTGCACAAGGAAGTGAAAAAGGTGGGCGAGTTGGAAGAGCGATTGGGTAATAAGCGCAGGTGAGAAAACAGCAGCCGGATTACAGTATATAGTATGTAGTGTAGATATTGTATATGTACCACTTATAGTATATACTATAAGTAGATGAGAAAGAAAGTTCAATTATGCCCAAGAAGGTTATATCAGCCTGTGAAATAGTCGCCAAGTTCAATATTCCGTATCATACGGTAAATTATTACACTGCCATAGGACTGCTTCCGGTTAGCGCCAAGATGGGGAATAAGCGCATGTACGAAGAGGATATGATCAGGCAGAGGCTGCAGAAAATTTCCGAGCTGGCCAGGGAAGGTTATCCCCTGAATTTGATTCAAAAAAAGCTCTTAAACGTTTAAATCGGCCTTAAAGTACCACGTACCATTTATAAATTTGACAAAGAATTATAATATGTTATACTTTGATTGTGACAAGGATAAAAGAAACCGAAAAGGTAAACTCATAGTAATATGGGGGCGCAAAGCTAAGGGTCCTGCGATATGGATAGCCAAGCTGCCGAAGGTTTAGATTTACCCCGGAAGAGAGTTTACCGGGGTTTTTTTTTGAAGAAAAATAAAAGTACCACGTACTTTTGAAAACTTTTACGAGGTAAACTTAAGAT
>CAZNGC010000107.1:0-4587 GCA_964572435.1 uncultured Planctomycetales bacterium
AGCTGGATGTGCATGCCGAACCAGTGGAACAGGCAACCCCCAGCATATCCAGTTTCAAGAGCATGGATTCACCTTCGATGTATTTGATGGAAAAGTTGACATTGTTCGGCAGGCGGATGGAAGGGTGGCCGTTGAGTTTTACCTCGGGGACGCGCGAAGGGATTTCCTTTATCAACCTATCCCTCAACCTGCTCTGGAATTTGATTTCATCGTGCATCTTCCGGCCGCAGATCTGGATAGCTTTGGCCAAACCGACTATCCCCGGGGTATTATGGGTGCTGGCCCGCCTCCCCCTCTCCTGGTCACCGCCGCGCATGAATGTTTCCAGGCGTTTTCCTTTACGTATATACAAAGCGCCCACGCCTTTTGGGCCGTAAAACTTGTGCGCGGAAAGCGAAAGCAAGTCCGCGTTCAAATCATCCACATTTACCGGTATATGCCCTACAGTCTGGACCGCGTCGGTATGGAAATAAACCCCCTTTCCCCTGGCAATCCTGCCGAGTTCGGCAACCGGCTGAAGCGTGCCGATCTCGTTATTCGCATGCATTATACTCACCAGTATAGTCTTGTCGGTAATCGCTTCCTTCAAATCCTGGGGGCAGACAAGGCCGTCTTTATCTACCTTAAGATAAGTGATCTTAAAACCCTTCTTTTCCAGGAAATTAGCCGGTTCGCTGACAGCGTGGTGCTCAATCGCGGAAGTAATGATATGGTTGCCCTTCTTTTCCAGGGCATAAGCTGTCCCCAACAGCGCAAAATTGTCCGCTTCCGTGCCGCCGGAAGTAAAAACTATTTCCTCCGGGCTGGCCCCGATAAATTCGGCGAGTACCTGGCGGCTATCCTCGACCGCCTTTTTCGCCTCCTGGCCATAGGCATGCAGGCTTGAGGCATTGCCGAACCTCTCGAAAAAATAAGGCTCCATCGACTCTAAAACCTGCGGATCGGTCGGAGCGGTAGCGGCGTAATCAAGATATACTTTCTTCATTCTTCAATAACCTCGTTCAACTGCCGTTGAGATAGCATTGCGAACCAAATGTAATATAGTTATACCTCGGATTTTGCGACTTTGCAACCATCCCCTTATAAAGCGACTACCTCTTTTATCTCCGGGACTTCCTGTTTAAGGATCCTTTCGATGCCCATTTTAAGCGTCATCGAACTCATCGGGCAACAGCCGCAGCTGCCTTTCAATTTCAATTTCACGACCCCGTCACTGGTCACATCCACCAATTCCACATTCCCTCCGTCGGCCTCAAGCATCGGCCTGACCTTGTCCAAAGCCTTTTCGATTCTTTCTCTCATCTTATTCTCCTTTTGCTGTATTTGTTCACTATTTTTTCCCTCTGTTTGATTTTATTCCAGTTGGCGATAATCTGCCGGGTCGAACTGACCTTGGCGCTGCCAAAAACATGCGGATGCCTGCGTTTCAACTTGCTTATCAAGCCGGCGATCACCGCCTCGATATCGAATTTCCCGCGCTTCTTGGCAATCTGGGCGTTGAACATCACATGCAAAAGGATGTCCCCTAATTCCTCCTGCATATGCCGGGAATCGTCCTTCCTTACCGCTTCGATAAACTCATCCACCTCTTCCCGGAGGTCACGGATCAGGCTTTTATGCGTCTGCTGCTTATCCCACATACAGCCGCGCCGGCTATGCAGTGTATCGAAAACATTCTTCAACTCCGTAAATTTAGTATCTCTATCCATTCTCGGAAAACTTGTTTACCGATAAATACCTAAAAGCGCTTAAAGCGGCCTTGGACCCCTCGCCGGCGGCGATAATAATCTGCTTCTCCGGCACATCCGTGACGTCTCCGGCGGCAAAGAGCCCGGGGACACTGGTTTCGTTTCGCGCGTTCACGATTATCTCGCCATAGCCGTTCTTTTCCGCATCCCGGACAAAAGAGGAATTAGGGATAAGCCCTATCTCGACAAATACGCCTTCAACGGCAATATCCCCTTCCCCGGATGGCTGCTTAATCCTGATCCGGCTGACAAACTTTTCTCCGCTGACGGAAAGCACTTCCGCGTTATTGAATATCTTCACGTTCCCGAAAGATTCCACCTTCTGCCGCATAATCTCGTCACCGGATAACGAGTTGTTTATATTGACCATATAGACGCGCCGGGCGATCCTGGCCATTTGCATGGCCGCATCCAGGGCGGAGTTCCCGCCGCCGACAACCGCCACGGACTTTCCGGAAAACAACGGGCCGTCGCATGTGGCGCAATAAGTCAACCCGCGGTTCTTGAATTCCTTCTCGCCCGGAATCCCGAGCTGCCGGGATTTCTTACCTGAAGCCACAATCACGCTCCTGGCCCGATAAACAGCCCTATCCGTCCTGACCTGAAACAACTCTCCCTGTTTGCCAACCTCGACAACCTCCTCGTTCTCCTTGAGCAGGCTGCCGTATTTCAGGATATGCTCCTGGAATTTCTGTGCCAACTCCGGTCCGCTGATAAACTGATATCCCGTATAGTTTTCAACATCACCGCTCCAGGCAGCCTGGCCTCCGATATCAAGGCTGATTACTATGAAATCCAGTTTCTTCCTGGCCGCGTAGACTCCCGCGGTTATGCCGGCAGGGCCGGCGCCAACGATAATCAAATCGAAGATGCTCACGCCTATACCCCTAGGATATCCTTTATCCTGCCCCGGTCGAAGCCCACGATGATCTGACCGTCGATGTCCAGTACCGGCACTCCCATCTGCCCGGATTTCCGCATCATCTCCTCACCGGCTGCCTGATCGCTGGATACGTCGATGTTTTCAAAAGCCACATTATTCTCCGACAGGAACTGTTTAAGCCGGATGCACCAGGGACAAGTCGGAGTACTGTAAACTTTCACATTCTTCATAAATCACTCCTTTCTAAGATAATGCGGGGCAAGATCGACTATTTCCTCTACCGTAACGATAATCAATTGCTTCGGGCGTGGGAGGCTGGCCTCGGGGTGATGCCCACGAGGTTTACCGCCAGCCAGGTTATGCAGGAGACGGCTGGCCAGCCGGGACGTAATATTATCTTCCCAGGACTTTATGAAGTCTCCGCCAATCTCCTTGCCCTCCACCAGCCTGGCCGTTCCCTTCAGGCAGAACCCCATGAATTTGCGCTCATCCACCGCGCTGACGCTTACCCGCGGGTCGCGTTTTATATTCTCTCCGGTAGCCCCGTAATAAGCGTCTATCATATAGATCTCACCGCCCAGGTCTACTTTGACCAGGTCCTTGCATGAATTATGGGGAAAACCTCTCCCGTCCAGGGAAGAAATTATCACAAAACCCTGATGCCGGAGAAAATCGGCTACAGCCTGCGGGATCTGTCTCATTTATTTTAATAGTTTGGCGAACTGGCTACCGAATTCAAAGCAAGCCTTCAATTCCTGCCCATCCGGGGCGTATTTAACCGACAGGGAAACCGGGTTGAATTCAAGCCCGCTGCCCTTAAGCGTTTCCTGCATCTCCCTAACCGCGCCTCCTGCCCAGCCGCAGGAACCGAAAAACCCGGCCTGCCGCCCCGCCGGCCTTAATCCCTTGACGATCTCGATAAAAGCGGCGATGTTCGGAAGCATATCATTATCATGCGTGGAGGAACCGAACAGAAACCCCTGTGCGGTAAGCATGCGCGTGATTATTTCGGTTCGGTCGCTTTCAGCCAAATCATAAACCTGGACATCCAGCCCGCAGGAAGATATTCCCTCGGCGATCTTCCGGGCCATCTTTGCGGTCGCCCCCCACATAGTCTCGTAAGCGACCACTACCCTCTTCTGCGTCCTGCCCCTGGCCCAATCAACGTAAGAATTGATGATCTTCTCCGGGTCCCTGCGCCAGATCACCCCATGACTGGGGGCAATCATCCTGATCGGGATGTTCATTTTCCGGATCTCTTCGATCTTCTTCAGGATAACCGGCCCAAGCGGCCAGAGGATATTCGCGTAATATTTTTCCGCTTCCTCCGCCAGGATACACTGATCAACCTGGTCATCGAAAAGCTTGTTTGCGGCGTAGTGCTGGCCAAAGGCGTCGTTAGGCATGAGCAGCGCCTCAAGAGGGCAATAAGTGAACATGCTGTCCGGCCAGTGGATCATCGGGGCCTCGATAAAAACAAGGGTCCGCCGGCCTAATTTCAATTCCTCCCCGGTTTTTACAACCTGAAAATCCCAATTGCCGTAATAATTCTTATATAATCCTTCCTTGCATTTGGCTGTACCGAATATCTTCGCCTTCGGGCAAAGCGCCATGAGTTCGGGCAGCGCCCCGGAGTGGTCAGTCTCCACATGATTGGCAATTATATAATCTATCTTTTGCGGCGGGACAACCTCCCCGATATTTTCAATCAGTTCACGGCTGAACGGCCCGTATACGGTATCTATCAAAGTTATCTTATCGTCCACGATAAGATAAGCGTTATAACTGGAGCCTCTGCGGGTAGTATAGGTATGCCCGTGAAAGTTACGCACATTCCAATCGACTACTCCGACCGAATAAATCCCCGGCAAAATTTCTGTTGCTGCCATCCCTTCCTCCTCGCCCGCAAGGGCACACCGGCCGCTACCTTTCGGGCCGGGTGTCAGACCGCAAGGG
>CAZNGC010000108.1:0-4585 GCA_964572435.1 uncultured Planctomycetales bacterium
GCGAAGGCCTTGCCCCAGCAAGGCCGAAGCGGTGACGCGGGGCACAACGAAGCCCACGGCCAAGCGGGCGGGGCCATTGATCATTCAAACATTGTTCGAACATGGTGGTAAACCCACCGTTAGTTTTTTAATACCTTCCTGGTGTATTATAAGTAAAAACGGATTGAGTTTTCCGGAAACACGGGGTTACAGGATCTTCAGCAGGCGCCAGAGGCAGGCAATTGCCAGGGGCAGCAGTAATAACGGGGTAAAATTCAATACCGGCATACCAAAAAACCTTGCCGCCTTCGCATACCATAGATCAACTCCTTCATAACCGTAAACAGAAGTATCCACCAGGCTGCCGGAGTCAACGCCGAATTCGCGCAGGCTGTATGTTTTACTCTTATTCTCCAGCTTATGCTTGAGCATTATCAGCGAGCCGGTGATCTGGGCCGGCATGCCTTTGCGTACTCCTTCCTGTTTGTTTGCGTTGCAGATTGTAAGGTATTCCAGGTTCCCCTGCACGATACTGATCGCCTGCACGCATACCGACAGAAATATAATCGCAACAAACAGTGCTTTGATTATCCCTTTTCTTTGAAAAAAGAAATAGCAGGGGATCAGCCAGAATGGCGCGGCAGGGACCAGGAGCCTGGGGCCCCAGGAGCTGCATCCATGCCAGCCGTACCAGGCGCTGGTAAGGATGAAGTTGGCCGCGATGATCGAGGCGAAGAATACAGCCTCTTTCCGGAATTTACCGAAGAAGGTAAAATAACCCAGCGTCCCGAGTATGAACAAAGGGTTGTAAATAAATATTCCCTTATCCAGCCAGTAAAGAAGTTTTGGGGAGTGTTCCGCGATACCCGATAAATAAAAATTCCCCGCCTCCGCCCCGTAGCCGAACTCAAACAATTTGCCGAACCTTATGTAATTCAGGAAGAGCAGGAAACCGAAGGCCGCCATTGTTATGGAAAAGAACGCGCATAAACGCTTGAACATGGTTTTGGCATTGTTCCTGTCTTTCATCAGGATATAGATGAAGAAAAGCGGCAGGTAAAAAAGGTATTGCGCTTTTAGCAGGAGCAGGAAGGAGAAAGAGAGCGCTCCGGCGGCTGCCCATTTGGCCCCGTTCTTCATGACGCAGTAGGCGCAAAGGAAGAGGAAGAACATTTGGGCGGGTTCGGAGAAGTCCCATACGCTGTAGCGCCAGCAGAATGTTCCGAAGCAGAGCAGGAGCGCCATTGCCAGGCTGGCGCGCCTGGAATTCCCGAAGTGCCTGGCCGCATAAAACATCAACACCCCGGACCCGGCGCCGAAGAATATGTTGTAGAATGAGAGTAGAAAATCGATCATCTTGGCTTCCGGCAGGGCTGTTGCCAGGGCCAATGTTTTTCCCAGCAGCGCATAAGGAATGAATATCAGCGCCAGCCCGATTCCGTATTTGGAATAGTATTTTCCGTCTTTTTCCGACTTGAGGCAATAGCCGCCGCGGCATCCTTCGGCGGAGAGGGAATGGTTTTCGATGATTGCCTTCGAGGTCTGCAGGGAGAAGTAAGTGTCGGTTATTTCCGTATTGCCTTTAGCCGAGATGAAATATGCCAGGCAGATCAGCAAGAATATCAGGAGTCCTGTTTGGAATTCTTTGCGCATAACTTATTATAACACACAATTTATAAAAGGGTTGCGCTGCGCTTGATCGCGGATATAATAATATTAGAGGTTAAGGGCATTTCTGAATCACGGCAATAGAAGCGTCCTTTTATATTTAATGCCGCCTGCTCTCCGGACAGAAAATAAATGATACCTTTGCTTGAGTTCAAGAATGTTACGGTGGTCAAAGACGACAAGAAATTGCTTGACCGCCTATCCGTAAAAATATATCCCGGCGAGCATATTGCCATACTTGGGCCCAACGGCGCCGGCAAATCTTCTTTTATCAAAACTATTACCAGGGAGTATTACCCGCTTTTCCGCAAAGATTTCTTATTCAGGATATGGGGCAGGGATATATGGAATATATTTGACTTGAGGGCCACGCTGGGCATAGTCTCCAATGATTTGCAGTATTCCTTTACCCGCGATATCTCGGGAATGGAGATGATTCTTTCGGGGTTTTTCAGCAGTATCGGAATTTACCGCCAGCCGGTCACCGCTGCCATGCGCAGGAAAGCAAGAGAGGTCATCGATTTCCTCGAGATAGGCGATTTGAAGGAGAGGCTCCTGGCCCATATGTCTTCCGGAGAGGCGCGCAGGTTTTTGATCGGCAGGGCGCTTGTGCATGAGCCCAGGGCCCTTATACTGGATGAACCGGCAAACAGTTTGGACCTGCACGCCTTGCTTAAGTTCAGGAAAATCCTCGGCAAGATTGCCTCAAGCGGCATAGGCATAATCATGGTTACCCATAATTTAAGCGATATCATCCCCGATATATCCAGGGTTATCTTGATGAGCGGCGGAAAATTCTGCCAGGACGGCCCGAAGAATAAAGTGCTGACTGACAGGAATATAAGCGCGCTTTTTAAAACCCGGGTAAAAATAAGAAGGGCCAATGGCTACTATTATCCCATTCTTCCGTAAGACGGGATCTAACCGCCTATTTTGGCTGGCGATGAGCGTCTTCATCGTCTCCGGCTGTGCGGGGGCGCGCCATGCCGTGCCCGCGGAGGCGCTTAACCGTGCTTCTATCTTTGGCATGCGGGATATCCGGGCGATCAGCGGGATGCCCAGCGCCGCCTTTAAGGAGGACTTCCTGGATTTACTGGAAAGAGAAAATAAGGCGGACTCCGGGTTTTTTGATTTCAAGAAAGGCAAGCTATATTGCATGCTCGCTGTGTCGGGAGGGGCGGCTAACGGCGCCTACGGAGCCGGCCTGTTGAGCGGGTGGTCGGCTTCCGGTTCGCGCCCGGTTTTTCAGATCGTTACCGGCATAAGCACCGGAGCGATTATCGCCCCGTTCGCCTTCCTGGGAAGCGAGTATGACGGTAAATTGAAGGAATTATATACTATGTATTCCACCAGGGATATTATGCGGATTAAGTTTCCCAGGTTAAGGATCCCTTTCAGCAATTCCGTGGCGACTACCAGCCCGCTGGAATCTCTCATCGAGCGTTACTTTGACGCGGCCCTCCTGAAGCGTATCGCCGCCGAGCACAAGAAAGGGCGCAGGCTTTATATCGGCACGACCAACCTGGATGCCCAGCGCCTGGTGGTTTGGGATATGGGGAAGATCGCTTGCGCCTCTGATGAACGGGCTCTCGGGCTTTTCCGGAAGATCATCCTTGCTTCCTCGTCAGTGCCTTTTGCTTTTCCCCCGGTATATTTGCAGGCGGAGGTTGACGCCGGAAAGTACGACGAGATGCATGTCGACGGAGGGATAAGCAAACAGGTATTCTTTCTTCATGATGTCCTGCGCGGGTTTGACAAGGCAATCAAGGAAAAGGCTATCGATGATTCGAGGAACAAATACGCTATTTATGTGATCAAGAACGGTTATGTCAATCCTTCTTACAAGGAGGTCCCGGACAGGATTTTCTCGATAGCCGAGCGCACCATCGATTCGATTACCAGCGCGCAGGGTATCGGCGATCTTTACCAGCTGTATGTATTTTCCAGGGACAAGAACATGGATTTTAACCTTGCGTATATTCCGGATAGCCATGTTTCCAAGCCCAGGGAATTCTTCGACCCGGAAGAAATGAAGACGTTGTTCGAGATCGGGTTTAAAGAGGCCCTGCGGGGTTATCCCTGGAGGAAATCTCCGCCGGGAGTGGAGTAATGCAGTTAGAAACCATATTATTGTGGGTAGCGGTGCTCATGTTCGTGAGCGTCGTTTCCAGCAAGATCTCGGACAGGTTCTCCGTCCCCGTTCTCCTGGTATTTTTGGCAATCGGCATCTTCGCCGGTTCCGAAGGGATAGGCAGGCTTTACTTCGATAACGCCCAGCTGGCCAAATCTATCGGCGTTGTCTCGCTTATCTTTATAATCTTTTCCGGAGGCCTGGATACGAACTGGAAGGAGGCCAGGCCGATACTTTGGCCAGGGGTAATCCTTTCTACGCTCGGAGTCCTGCTTACCGCCCTGATTACCGGGTTATTCGCGGTTTACATACTTAAATTTTCCATCTTCGAGGGGCTTCTCCTGGGCTCGATAGTTTCTTCTACCGATGCCGCAGCGGTGTTCGGCATACTTAGGTCCAGGCGGGTTACCCTGAAGCAGCCGTTAAAGCCCCTGTTAGAATTCGAATCCGGCAGCAACGACCCGATGGCTGTATTTCTCACTGTCGGCTTCATCAGCATCCTTACCGTCAAAGGCGCGGGAGTCATTTCCCTGGTGCCCAGTTTCATACTGGATATTTCGCTGGGGATGCTCGTGGGCTTCGCGATGGCCAAGGTGATAATTTTCTTTATCAGGCACCTGAAACTTTATTCCGAGGGGCTATACCCGGTAATTACCATTTCGCTTATCATACTGACTTACGTGATCGCCTTTTTCGTCAAGGGCAACGGGATACTGGCGGTGTATATCGCCGGGCTGATGATCGGGCAGGCGGAATTCGCGAACAAGAAGATGGTGGTGAAATTCCATGACGGCTTGGCCTGGATCA
>CAZNGC010000109.1:0-4477 GCA_964572435.1 uncultured Planctomycetales bacterium
GGCAAAAAGAAATATCTCCCGCATATCAAACCCCCAATGCCGCGCAGGCGGCAGCAATAATCCCCAGGACAAAAGCGAACCCCAGGAAATCGGTTACCCTGAAAAGGCGCATTTTCGCTACCACCGTCTCCAGCAGGGCCACTGAAAAAACGATAATGAGGATTCTGGCCGAATACCATATGAACCATAGAGGAAACCGTTCAAACCCGCCGGCACCGGGCAAAGAGATGGGAAAAATTATCTGGGCGATAAGAAAAAACCAGATCATCTGTTTTATGTAAGAAGCCATCTCGATCAAGGCCAGTGACCTGCCGGAATATTCCAGCGTCATCGCCTCATGTATCATGGTCAATTCCAGATGCGTTTCCTGGTTGTCCACCGGCACGCGCGAGGTCTCGGCGATAGCCGCCAGGAACAAGGCTGCGGCGGCGACAACACAAGACGCCGGTACAAAGTGCATTCCGCTGAACGCCGAAATATCCGTCGAGCCGAACTTCAAATTCAGGGAAAAGGCTGCCAGACAAAGCGCCGGCTCGGCCAGGGCGGAGACAAACATCTCCCTTGAGGAACCCATCCCGCCAAAAGCGCTGCCCGCGTCAAGAGCGGCAAGCGCCATAAAGAAACGCCCGAGGGAAAAAATGAAGATCAGCGCCAGGAAATCACCCATCGGACGGGCGGGTGCGGAATAAATAAACACCGGGATCAATACAGAGGCGGCAAGCGCCGAAGAAAACACCGCAAAAGGCGCGGCCCTGAATACCCAGGAAGAGTCCCGCGAAATTACCTCCCCTTTCGAGAAAAGCTTCGCCAGGTTGTGATACGGCTGGAATACACTCTGGCCCTTGCGCAAGCGGATGTTGTTCTTTATCCTGCTGATCAACCCGCTTAACAACGGGGCCAGGAAGATGGAAAAAACCAGTTGTAAAATGATCAACGCGATCTCGGACATTTTAAAATTTATTCCTTAATGCGATCAACAACAATAGCGTGATAAAAATATAACCTATATACAAATGGATGCTGCCCGGCTGGATGCGCCTGATGGATTTGGCGGACTTAAAAACCAGGGCAAGCAAAGGCTCATAAACGTATTTCCTGAAGACCTGGGTGGTACGGGTCTCGTAGATAAAGGATTTGACGTGATAAAAAGAATCCCTGATTTTCTGCGTCTTGCGGTATGGCATCAGGAAAAAACCGAACGCGATCCTGAAGGGCTTGGAAAAAGCGGTCGCGGTATATTCATTGCGGGAATCCAGTTTGTAATAACCGCAATCCCAGGTGTTGTAACTTACCGCCTTCTTCCTTCCGAAGGACAGGTATACGCCAAGCGCAGAGGCGGCGAAAACAACAAGCGCAAGGGCAATTAACGGAGAGGAAAGGTAACCCCCTTGCCCGGAGGATGAAGCAGCCTGCGGGCTCAAAACCAGGCTGTTCAGGGAAAACGACATCCTGCTTATATCGATACCTGTTGATGAGCCGGCAACCTTTGCCAATAGTTTTACAATCCATACCGCGGCCAGGCCGAAAACGACGGCCAGCGCCGAAAGGGCGAACATAGCTATCCTCATGGACAAAGATACTTCTTTTGCCTCCTGCGCGCAACGGCTCCTCGGCCGGGCCAGGAAAGTTATTCCGAAGGCTTTGACAAAACAGGCGGCGGTAAGGCCGCTTGTCAAAGCGAGCATTCCAGCGCAGAAGCCGAGAAACAACCTCGTCCCCCCGGTTACGCTGAAAGCGCCTGTGAAAAATGCCTGTAAGCTAAGCCACTCGCTGATAAAACCGTTAAGCGGCGGCAGAGCCGAGATCGCCATCGCTCCGATCAAGAAACAAAAAGCTGTCTGAGGCATATTCCTGATCAAGCCGCCTAATTTCTCCATATCGCGCGTGCCCGTGGATTTATATACGCTTCCGGCGCACAAAAAAAGTAATCCCTTGAATATTGCGTGGTTGGCCAGATGATACAAACCCGCAACAAGGGAAAATACGGCTGCATACGGAAATCCGGCGGACATAAAAAACATCGCTAAACCCGCGCCCAAAAGTATCACCCCTATGTTCTCCACGCTGGAATAAGCAAGAAGCCTTTTAATATCATGCTCCATGAGCGCGTAAATAATGCCCACAAGGCATGAAATAACAGCCAGAACAAGAACGATTACTCCCCACCAGGGAGAAGCCACTCCTAAAATGAATATCACAAACCTGATCAATCCGTATATGGCTGTTTTGATCATTACCCCCGACATGATACTGGAAATATGCGACGGCGCCTGCGGATGGGCATAAGGCAGCCAGATATGCAGCGGCACAATCCCCGCTTTGGTGCCGAAACCGGCCAAAAGGAGAAGAAAAACGATGTTCTTCATCTGGACAGGCATTGACCGGCAGGCATTCTTTACCGCCAGGAAATCGAAAGAACCCGCGTATTTGTATAACAGCAGGAAGGCCGCGATCAGGAACGCCGTGCCGATATGCGTCATGACGATATAAATCATCCCGGCCTTGATCGATTTCTCATGCCTGGTATCGAAAATAACCAGGAAATAAGAAACAAGGGACATAATTTCCCAGGCTACGAGAAAGGCCAGAATATTGCGCACAACGACCACAGACGCCATGGACAACACGAAAGCGGCTAACAAAACCCAGGCAAGCAGCGTCTTGCGGCGAGAACAGGAACCTTTAAGATATCCATACGAATAGACAGCCGACGGCACGCAAACAATGAAGATTACGGCGAGGAAAAACAGTGAAAGCGGATCAAACAATAAGAAATACTTCAGAATACTTTCCATTTATGACACGAATCTCTATAAAAAGAAAAACCTCCACCAGCCGATCCCGGCTGACAAAGGTTTCTCGTTGTTTTTTACGCCCAGACCCACCTTAAAACTTGGGGCTAATTTTAAATCATCTTACCACTTTTACGGGCAAAAGCAAGAAAATTGATGCGGCGCGCGTTTAAACCTCTATCCCGAAGACGTTTCTTATAACCAGGCCGATGGAGAAATTGATCACCGCCACCCCCAGGCTGATACCGGCCATTTCCAGGAAACGCTTCTTGAAATTAAGCCCTTTGGAAACCGATATATAAAAGGTAAAGATGAATATCAGTAAGAGCATGATGAAGATCACCAGGCCGAGGCATACGAATATGTTCTGGATCAGAAAATACGGCGTTACCAGGAGAGCAACCGCGCCCATATAAGTGAGGCCGGTATAGACGCTGGCTTTAAGCGGATTCTTGTCGGTCTCCTCCTGCTTGGTAGAAAGGTATTCCGAGGCTGCCATGGACAAAGAGGCGGCGATGCCGGTGATCAGGCCGACGATAGCCACAAGCCCTGTTTTCTGGAGGGCAAGGGTAAAACCTACCAGAGCGCCGCTAAGCTCTACCAGGGCGTCATTTAACCCCAGGACCATGGAACTTACGTATTTCAGGCGCTCCTCGTTGATCATGCTGATCAGTTCGTTCTCGTGCCTGTTCTCATCCTCTACTAACTGCCTTAGATTCGGTGATACTTCCTTCAGGCCTCCGGCGTATCTATCCTGCGCCAGGTCCTCGCCGTTCTCCATCAGCTTAAGCCCGAAGTTCAATCCGAAGATGCGGGAGACGAGCACATAAAAAAAGATCTTGGACCTATCCGGCAGCGCGTCCTTTTGGGTTATGCTCTTGAATAATTCGTAATGGACAAGCTCTTCTGCGGATATCCGGTTGAGGATAGCGGCATGCTCCCCGG
Organism: uncultured Planctomycetales bacterium; assembly: GCA_964572435.1. Taxonomy (GTDB): domain Bacteria; phylum Omnitrophota; class Gorgyraeia; order Gygaellales; family Profunditerraquicolaceae; genus UBA6249. The sequence continues at coordinate 3,738 of CAZNGC010000109.1, forward strand.
ACTTAACGATGGAAGCGAGCTGTTTATAAATTATATGCTCGGTCATCTCGCCCTTTTGGGCAGCGAATATCTTTTCTGCTAACTTTTTATCCATTCTATGCGCTCCGCATGTTGAACAAAGTTTGACATTTATTATATGACGAGGCCAGGAGAATGGCAATAAAATTAACCACCTCACAAATCTACTATATCGCCTTCTCCAGCCATTATACAATCGCGGCCAAATCTTTCCCGGATCATTTTTACCGCTTTTCTCCCTGTGCAATGCATCGGGACGATCTTGCGGATACCGGAGGCGCGCAGCTCCTCGACTATTTTCAAGTTTATCTGGCGCGGATTATCTTTTAAATGCAGCCCTCCCATAATCGAATAAATATGTTCTTTTTCAAAACGCCTTTTGAATACATCCATGATATTGATAATCCCCGGATGGGCACACCCGGTAATAATAGTCAGCCTCTTCAGGAATTTTATAGCCAAGGACTGTTCAAAAATAATCCTTCCCTCATAAGATGTTTCTATCTGCCCGCTGGAAAATATACCTTCTTTTATCTCCATAAACGGCTCTACCTCGGCTATCCGCGCCCCTGATGAAACAATCCTTTCTTTTATCTCCCGCCGGAAACCCGGGCAGACATAAACCGTGATATCCCCGCGGCCGGGCAATAAATACCATAAACCGGAAATATGGTCCCAGTGGTCATGAGAAATAACGACCGCCTCTATGCCTTCCACATCTA
>CAZNGC010000110.1:0-4453 GCA_964572435.1 uncultured Planctomycetales bacterium
GGCGTGCTAGAACTTTTATTTTACCCAAAATCATAACCCTTGTCAAGTCTGATTTGTAACCCTGGTAATCTAGCCCGAAATCGATGAGCACAGGCTCGTTTTCCTTCAGTACCCCTTGGCCGGTAAAGTGGTGCGGCTGGCTGGAATTGGCCCCCGAAGCCACGATCGTCTCAAACGCGGAAGAATTACACCCATTACGCCTGATAAAACGCTCCAACTCCGCGGATACCTCTGATTCTTTCGCCCCGGGAACCACAAAATTCTTGATATGTTCGTAAGCAAGCCCGGTGATCCTGACCGCTTCCCTGATCTTTCCTATCTCCGCGTTATCCTTGACCTGCCTCCTGTCCTCAACGATATCGTGCGCAGGGATAAGCCTCCATCGATCCTTAAGGTAACCGCTTATCCTGGCATGTTCGGCAACCGGAAGATACCTTTCTTCGAAACCCAGCTTTTTTAATCCCATCTCCAGGGAAGAAGCCGCGATCTGTTTAAATACCGAACCATCGCACTTCTTAAGCCTGAAACGCCTGTCCAGTAAACCGCCCGCCTCTTCCGTATAACGGGAATCCGTAAAATATATATTGCCTTTTCTGGAAACCAGAAGATAGGCATCCCGGCTCAAAAAACCGGTAAGGTAGGAAATATTGGCGGCAAGCGAAACCAGCAACCCATCCATCCCCCTCTGCCGTAATTGAGAAAATACGTAGTTTAAACGGGAAATCATTCTGTTTTGATCAGATCAAGGATAGCGGACAAGGCCAAATTGTAACTCCTGGCCCCAAACCCCATAATCGTCCCCTTGGCTACGGGGCTAATCAGGGATTTATGCCTGAACTCCTCGCGCGAATAAATATTGGAAAGATGCGCTTCCACTACCGGGATATCCAGGGCGGCAAGAGCGTCTCTTATTGCCACGCTGGTGTGTGTATAGGCGGCGGGGTTGATCAGGATAGCGTCAAACTTGTTTTCAGCTGCCTGTATCCAGTCGACAATCCGGCCCTCCACGTTCGACTGCCTGATCATCAGCCTGGCCTTCGATTTAGCCGCCTGATCTTTCAGGCTTTTATTGATCTGCTCCAGGCTTACCTTGCCGTAAACACCGGGCTCGCGCTTGCCGAGCAGATTCAAATTCGGGCCGTGTATTACCAGTATCCTCGTCACTTTCGTCTTTGCCCGCATAGTGTCAATCCGCCTTTTCTTCGATTATCATAACCGGTACCCCGTCACGGACAGGGTATTTCCTGCCGCAACCCTTGCAGACAATTTTATCCTTCTTCAATTCCACATCCGCCTTGCAGGCCGGGCAAACCAGTATATCTATCAATTCCCTGTCTATCATTTCGTCTCCGGCTCTCCGGCAGAAAGGTAAGCCGTCCTTAGCTCGTAAAGCAGGTTTTCCAGCAACTGGGTTTCCTCCGCGGAAAGGTTCCCTTTTGTCTTATCCTGGAGCATACCCAGGGTATCGATAATAAACTTTGCCTGGGACGGGTCTTTCTTCGTTTCCTTTGTCTCCGGGTTCTCCATGAACCCAAGAGAAATCGAGGCCTGCAGGGCAAGGGTAGTGATAAAAAACTTGAAATCCGGCTGGGGAGGAATAAATTTACCCTCTTCTTTCGGCTCCTGTTTTTCCTGTTCCACTTTTTGTTTCCACTCTTCGTCTACTTTTTTCCTGGTCTCTTCCATTATTTTAGCTGATTGTGATTCCGGCGTAGCCAACAACACTGCTTATATCCCCGCTGACATCGCCGCTGGTTTGATATTTTACCAACCTGCCTCCTTTGGCTCCCAGCTGCCTGGCTGAACGCACCAGGATTACCGCCGGGGCAAACCCGCACATGGATATTGACGAGCCCCTGACCGCCTCCTGGAGCCCGTCTTCATCCAAACCGGTTATCGCCTTAATCGCCAGCGCGTCCTTTTTCTGCGCGCTCCTGGACGGCTCATAATGCGTCATATCGGAACTGGCGATAAACATGCATTTATCCTTCAGGCCGTTTTCAGCGATTGAAGCTGACAACTCGTCCGAGACCGCCTTAAGCGCGGGCAGAGTAACGGCCTTGATGGTAATCGGGACAATCTTGAAATCTTTTCTGAAATACTGCAGGATTGGCAGCTCTACCTCAAGAGAATGTTCATCGACATGCGCGAAGGTATCGGCTTTCAGGTATTTGGAGCGGGCCAGAAATAAACCAGCCAGGCCAGCATCTATTTCCACGTTGCCGAAAGGAGTTTGCCAGCTCCCTGCCGGCATCAGGCTGAAGTCCGGGCCGTTGCCGCTATGATTGGGGCCAATAAGTATAAGCGTATCCCTGATATTCACTTCCGCCAGCGTCTGCGCCGCCACCTTGCCGGAATAAATATAACCGGCATGCGGCAGGAGGCAGCCTATGGCGTCCTGCTTGCGCGCCGAAGACGGCTTAAAAGAAGATATCAACCGCAGGAGTTCTTCGGGATCATCCGGATAAAATTGCCCGGCTACGCATGGCCTGCGCACAAGATCAGGCCGGCTCATCGTAAAGGCCGGATATGAAATCCCGGCTCCTGATTAAGGCCTCCGGGGCTGCCGGCTGATGCGCCTCGATAACCTTTAATACACCTTTACCTAAATAAGGCTTTAGCATATTAAAATCTATTTTTCCATCCAGGGGAGCCAGGTGGTCACGGCAGCCGGAAATATCGTGCAGATGCGTTCCGACTAACTTGCCGCCATAACGCCTCAGGAAATCTTCGTGCTTTAGAAAACCCAGGTTCTCCATCAACTGGGCATGCCCTGTATCATGCCAATACCCTATCCTGGAACCGGAAAATTTATCGAGGATAAGCCCTATCTCGTCGATATCCGGTATCTCGCGATGGTAAAAACGGGTCTCCACTCCCAGGGTAATACCGGTTATCCCGGCGTAAGAATTTAATTCATCGAGACTGAACAATACCCGGGAGACAAAATCCCCTGCAATCTGCCCGCGCAGCCGCAGCATATCCTCTTTCAAATGCCTGGCTTCGGGTGAAGAAATCAAACCCTGCTCATATAAACCGATAAGCTGGCGCGTATAATCAGGCATCTCCACCCTGCCGCAATGCAAAACAACAGCCTTGGCCCCAAGCATGACAGCGGTATCAATAGTCCGCTTAGTCTGCTCCACCGCCGCCCGGCGTTCATCTTCATCCAGGGATGAAAGAGAAAAACAGTCGGGGAGCGCCTCTTGACGGCTTAACCCGTCAGGTATAGGACAATAATTATGCAGGCTTGTGACCGCGATATTAAACCTGCCGGCGCAAGAGGCTATCCCCTTTACCATGCCGGCGTCGAGATTAAAACTCAACTCCACCGCCTTAAAACCCAACCCGCTGATTTCAAAGAGCATCTTTTCGCCGCAATTGTGGCGATAAGCGTTCCAGGAGGTTGAAATCGCCAAAGACATACTTATTTCCTGGATTTTGCCTTTTTTCTTTTGCGCTCGCTTGGTTTCTCGTAGTGCTTACGGTCGCGCACTTCCCGCAGAATTCCTTCCTGCTCGATCTTCTTCTTGAAACGGCGCAGAGCGGATTCGAAAGATTCGTCTTTTTTAACTTCTACCTGTGACAATATAATCATCTCCTTTCGTCATATTTTAGATAAATAATATACCATCCTTTCCGGGAGGTGTCAATAAAAGGCTTTTGAACGTGATTATTCGATTTCGAAGGAAATTATGATATTAAAAGAAAGCTGGGGATAATCCAGCTCTTTGGGGAAATTAGGGAATGGAGATGCGTCCCGGACGCTTCTTATGGCGACCTTCTTAAGGTAATCGCCGGCATCGCTCTTTGCCTCTAAAAGGCGCACATCCCTGACGTATCCGTCCGAGGATATAATAAAAGAGAGGTAGACCTCCCCCGTCTGGTTATGCGCGTAATTCTGATACGCGCTGCGCCGGATCTTCTCCCTGACAAGCTGATAATAACTTATATAGCTGGGATTTTTTATCCTGGCCATATCTATCTTGGGGAGGTTGACCTTTCTTTTTATCAGCAGGGTATCCGGGCTAGCGAATACAGGCTTGGCAAGTTCAGGAGACCTCTCGGAAAGCGCCTTGGCGTCTTTGAGCATTTTTTCCCTGTCCACATAAGGAGGCGGGACCCTGGCAGGGGCGGGAAGCGATTTGACGATTTTCGAATCCAGGTCGAGAAAAGAGTCGGCTTTACGCGGCGGCTGCGAAGGATTTTCCCCGGCTGGCGGTTTATTCTCCGGCATTTTTCTCAATTCGTCTCTCTTGATGTAGCGGACCCTGATCGACTGCTCCTTGGGCGCCGGGGCAAACGGGTTGATACGCGGGTTCTGCATCAGGAACACCCCGTGGGAGACGACTGAAAAGACGAGGGTAAAACACAATAATTTGTCCGGGTTCATGGCTTAGTGTACCATGGGAAAGGTTAACTTTCAATGGGGACAGCGACCATTAGCAATGGT
>CAZNGC010000111.1:0-1238 GCA_964572435.1 uncultured Planctomycetales bacterium
GCGCCTGGGAATCAGCCGTCAGGGGCTTTGGAAGCATATACAGGAGCTCAAGGACGCCGGTTATGATATCGTGGCTGTTCCCCACTTGGGCTACCGGCTTCAGTCTGCCCCGGACAGGCTTTCCGGTATGGAAGTATCATACGGATTGGGCACCAGGTTTATCGCCAGAAAAATACATTATTTCGATTACCTTCCTTCCACGATGGATTTTGCCATGCAGCTGGGGATGCAGTCGGCTCCCGGGGGCACTGTAGTGATAGCCGAATCCCAGACCAAGGGCCGCGGAAGGCTGGGGAGGAGCTGGCTTTCCCCAAAGTACAAGGGGATTTATTTTTCCTTGCTGCTTAGGCAGAAGATTTCTCCTTCCGAGGCGCCCGTGCTGACTCTTTTGAGCGCGGTGAGCATATGCGAAGCGGTGAAGAGTTTCTGCGGCCTGGAGTGCAGGATCAAATGGCCGAATGACGTATTCTTGGACAATAAGAAAGTTGCCGGCGTGCTCACCGAGATAAACGCCGAGATGGATAAGGTAAATTTTGTGGTTATCGGCATAGGGCTGAATGTGAATAACGACAGGAAATCCCTTATCCCCCAGGCCGTTTCCCTTAAAGAACAGCTTGGCCAGGAGTTGGACAGGGTTTGTCTGCTGCAGGAATTACTGCGCAGGATGGAAGATAATTGCCTTTTGCTGGAAAAAGAAGGGCCTGGCCCGGTAATCGATAAATGGAGGAGTTTTAATCTTACTCTTGGCAGCCGGGTGAGGGTGCATTTCCAGGACAGGTATGTCGAAGGCCAGGCCACGGGGGTAGATAATGACGGGTCCCTGCTTATCCGTAAAGATTCCGGCCTGATACAGAAGATATTCTCGGGAGATATAGTGCATCTCCGGTAATTGTCAACCTATCCAATATTATTGGTTGACAATATCCATCCATGTTCTTATAATAACCGCATGCCTAAATCCAGGTTGTGCGGTTTAACCCTGATAGCCTTGTTTCTTCTGGTTTATCCCCGTTACTCTTATGGCGAAATCGGCCAGGAGCTTGAACCGCTGGTAGTGGTCAAACGCAAACAGCTGCTTTTGAGCGAGTATTCAAGCGGTTCCTCCCGGAGCGAGGCTTTTAATTACCAGAGCCAGGTGGAGAGCCTTGTTTATCTGCCGGTGGATGTGCAAAGCAGGTCTTTAAGGAGCGGGATAGAAGCCGGGTTTTCCCTGCGCGGCTCTACCATTCAGCAAGTCC
>CAZNGC010000111.1:1248-4359 GCA_964572435.1 uncultured Planctomycetales bacterium
GCCAACGGATTAACGAACCGCAGACAGCTTATTACAATTCCGACATCCCTTTTACCAAAGAAGATATTTCGGCGGTTACGGTTATCCCCGGGGCTGGATCCGGGCTTTTTGGACCGGACGCGGTGGGAGGAGCGGTTAATTTTTCCTTGAAAGCTCCTGGCGAGAAAAAAATGGTCCTGGAGACAGGGATGGGGAATAACCGGAATGGTTACGGTCTTTTCAGCGTCAGCGACAGCCTGAACGGTCTGGGTTTACGTTTTTCGATTGAGGATTCCAGGTCCGATGGATACCGCTACGATACGGATTATGAGAAATTCACCTCTTCATTCAGCTCGGCTTATGAATTGCCGTGCGGTTCATGGGTGAATAATTTCGGTTATCAGGAGAAGGATTTCGGGGCTTATGATTTTTATACACCGGCCCAGGGGTATCCTTCAAGAGAAAAAACCAGGACTTACCTGTTCAATAGCGGCGCGGACCTGGATTACGACGATTTCTCGCTCAGGCCGAATTTTCTGTGGCGCAGGCATTACGACAGGTTTATCCTGGATGAGACAGGGGAGCGTTCAAATTCCGTCAACCGCCACCGTACGGATATGTTTACCCCCGGCATTTACCTGCGGAAGGAGGCGGGGAGGCTGGGTAAAATCGGGTTTGGCTCTGAATGGTCCGAAGAAAAGATCACTTCTACGAATCTCGGGAGGCATTCACGCCGGCGTTACGGGGTATTCCTGGATAATAATCTCGTCTTTGACGGCGGGCTGGAAGTAGGTTCATGCCTGCGCTGGGAGACTTTCTCCGGGTTCGGTCCGGTATATACCGGTTCCTTGAATACGAGGTTGGCGCTCGGCCATTCAGTTTCATGGAGCGCCGGAGTTTCCAGGAGTATGCGCCTGCCTTCTTTTACCGAACTCTATTATAGCGATCCTACAACGGAAGGCAACGACAGCCTGGCTGCCGAAAAAGTGTGGAATTATGAAACCGGCCTGGAATACAGGATCGATGGGTTTGTTTCCAAGCTCTGCCTGTTTATGCGCGACGAAAATGAAATGATCGATTGGGTCAGGTCAGACCCATCCCAGAAGTGGCAGGCGAAGAATTTTACCCGCGACAAGGTCGCCGGGGTTGAATGTTTTCTGCGCAAGGATTTTAACAGGGCGTTGGGCCTGGAGGCTAATTATTCGTACGCGGATAAGCGCATAGACAGCCAGGGCTATTTTTATAAATACGGGCCAAATTACGCGCGCCATTTGGTCAATACGGTTTTTAATCTTTCTCTGCCCTTCGGCAAGCAGGAGATCGGCTTTAACTACAAGAAAAGGCCGGGCCGCAGGGGCTGGCTGCTGGTGAACTGCGGTTTAAATTATGATTTGAACCCCGGGGCCAGGGTATTCTTGCATATGGAGAACGTCCTTAATGTGGAGTATCAGGATATCGAAGGTATCCCCCAGCCGGGCAGGTATATCGAGGCCGGGGTAAGGCTAAATTGGTAGATTCTCTTTGATTTGTGTGGAAGTAAGTGTATAATATTTTAATTTATCAGCCAGAAAGAAGGAGATATGTTCGCTCATGTCGTTCATTTCGAAGTAAAACCGAAAGAAGTTGCCAAATACCGCAGGGACAGTTTGATGTGGGCTGCGCATACAAAAAAGGCCAGGGGCTTTTTGGAATACAAGACCATGAAGCGTTATGGTTTTAAAGACCAGTATGCCTCGGTTTACCAGTGGATGAAGAAATCCGACCATGACCGGTTCATGGGTAAGTATCACGATTGGCTTGTAGGCAAGTCCAAGGCCAGGGTCAAGGTGCTGGGTTATTACAACCTTAAGATGATCGACAGATTAAAATAGTTTTTTCTATTGACAAAAAGCGGTTTTGTTGTATAATTATCCCAATAGCAGTAAAGGGGTAGGGATCTTTAGCCGTAAGGAGAAGAACACGCCTTACGGTTTTTTTGTTTTCCTCCCCGGAACCGCTAGAATTCTTGTGAAAGGAGGAAACAGAAAATGGCAAAGGGAAAAGTAAAATGGTTTTCCAATCAAAAAGGCTATGGGTTTATTACTCCTGAGAACGGTGCGGATGTATTCGTGCATCACACCGCTATTCAGGGTGATGGCTATAAGACTTTAGAGGAGGGCCAGGAGGTTGAGTTCGACATCGAAAAAGGTCCTAAAGGTGAACAAGCTACTAAAGTAGTGAAGTTATAACCTTGATAGGCAGAAACAAAAAGGCCCGGCACGTCAGTGCTGGGCCTTTTTGCTAATACCGGTATAATACTAATTATGGGAATAGGCAGGACAGGGAAACGGGTATTTGTGGCGATGAGCGGAGGGGTTGATTCTTCGGTCGCCGCCGCGTTACTGAAGAAGCAGGGATATGAAGTAACCGGTTTGACCATGTGTTTCTCCGCCGCAGGCGGACCAGCCTTCGGCGGCGGCCAAGGGCAGCTGGAAACCGGTAAGCCTTCTTGCTGCGGTCTTTCGGGCATAGAAGACGCCCGCAGGGTGGCCCATAAGTTGGGGATACCGCATTATGTTATAAACCTGGATAAGGATTTTTCCAGCCTGGTAATTGATGATTTTTGCCGGGAATATCTTTGCGGGAGGACCCCGAATCCCTGCGTCAGGTGTAACCAGTTTATCAAGTTCGGTATTTTGCTGCGCAAGGCGGTGGGGCTGGGCGCGCACTTCCTGGCCACCGGCCATTACGCCAGGATCGTCAAATCGGCCGGAGTCTTGGCGCTCAAGAAGGCAAAGGATACCAATAAGGATCAGTCCTATTTCCTGTACCGCCTGGACCCGGCTCAGCTTGGACAAGTTATTTTTCCGCTGGGGGATTATACCAAACCCCGGGTGAGAGCTATAGCTTCCGCGCTGGGGTTGAATGTGGCGAAGAAAAAGGACAGCCAGGAGATTTGTTTCCTGCCCGGAAGAAGTTACGGCGGGCTGTTGGAGGAAAGAGGGTTTGGCCGGATCAATCCGGGGGATTTTATCGACAAGGATGGGAATGTTTTGGGCAGGCACAGAGGGATCCCGTTTTATACCATAGGCCAGCGTCAGGGGCTGGGTATCGCCATGGGGTATCCCGTATAAGTTATCCGGATTGATGCCG
>CAZNGC010000112.1:0-4339 GCA_964572435.1 uncultured Planctomycetales bacterium
TCCTGGAAGTTCTTGATCGCTTTTTTAAGCTGGAGCTTTACCTTGACATTGCGGTTATGTTTTCTTTTGTTAACCCGGTTGCTTTTTAAAGATGTCCTGCGCCTTGGCATATATTCTCCTTATGCGAAAAGTTTCACCGCGGTTCTTCAATCCCGCGGGGTTTTTATTGAGTAATTGATTTTATATTAATAGCACAATTAACCAATCATGTCAACAGGCAAATATCCGGCAGACGCTCATAACAGGGCGGTTGCCCGCTCGGCGGCAATTATCGGGTTTTCCACGCTTGCCTCGCGTATCCTGGGTTTCGTCAGGGACGTGGTCATCGCCCGTTTATTCGGGGTTTACCTTTATGCCCAGGCGTTCGTGATCGCCTTCCGTATCCCCAATCTTTTCAGGGATTTCCTTGGTGAGGGTGCCGCTAATGCCGCTTTCGTCCCGGTCTTAAGCGAATATAATAGCCGGCGCTCCAAGGAAGAGTTCTGGGAGCTGGCGAATGTCCTGCTGAATATGCTCCTGGTCGTTTTGAGCCTGATAACCGTTCTGGGGATTATTTTTTCGCCTTTTATCGTGCGCCTGGTCGCCCCGGGATTTATCGCTTTTCCCGAGAAACTGGAAACAACCATCCGGTTAAACCGGATGGTTTTCCCTTATATACTGCTTATCGGACTGGCGGCTTACGCCACGGCGGTGTTGAATTCACTGAAGAACTTCGCCGTTTCGGCTCTTGCCCCCTGCCTGCTGAATATCTCAATAATCGCCTGCGCGCTGTTTTTCGGAGAGGGAATAAAAGGTTTGGCCAGCGGGGTGCTCCTGGGCGGGCTGCTGCAATTGGCGGTGCAAGTTCCTGTTTTGTACAGGAAAGGTTTTAATTTCAGGAAGGTCTTAAATTTTAATCATCCCGGCCTGGCGGAGGTCAAAAGGCTGATGATCCCCAGGATTGCCAGTTCCGGGATCTACCAGCTGAACAACTTCGTGGATTCGATATTCGGTTCGCTGGTGGCGATAGTCGGAGACGGCGGAGTAGCGGTGCTTTATTTCGCTTACCGGCTCATTCAGTTTCCTATAGGTGTTTTCAGCAACGCTATTTCCCAGGCGATATTGCCTACTCTCTCCACCCAGGCCCTGGAGGATGGCCGCGGCCAGCTTAAAGATACGCTTTCCTGGGGCCTCCGTGCAGTCTTCTTCGTGATGCTGCCGGCCAGCGCGGTATTCATGGTCCTGTCTTACCCGTTGGTCCGCGTGCTTTTCGGAGGAGGTAGGTTTGACCTGAATTCAAGCGTGTTGACTTCTAACGCCCTGTTTTTCTATAGTATTGGCTTGTGCGCTTACGGGGGGACAAAAATACTGCAATCCTGTTTTTTCGCGCTCAAGGATACGCTTACTCCAACGAAAGTCGCTTTTCTCGCCCTGCTGGTTAACGTGGTATTGAACGCGATCCTGATGTTCCCGCTGAAGACAGGCGGACTGGCGCTGGCGACATCGATTTCCGGAATAGCCACTTTTCTTGCGCTTTTCTTTATCCTTAAGAAGCGCATAGGGGGTTTTGGCGGACGCGGGATCATGTTGTCTTTCCTGCGTATTTTCCTTGCCTCCTGCCTTATGGCGGCTGTATGCTTTCTGGTTAATTTGGCCATGGATGTTGCCTGGGCCTTATTGTGTTCCGCCTTGTCCTATATTATATTTTGTCTGTTCCTGCGCGTGAGCGAACTTAAAGAAATTATCAATTGGTTATCCGCCAGGGCGGTAAACAGGATACGGGTCAGATAAATTCCTATGAATTACGCAGCAGGCAGGTTAAAAGAAAGTATTTCATCGGCCCCGGACTCTCCGGGAGTTTATCTTATGCGCGACGGCCTGGGGAAGGTTATTTACGTAGGCAAGGCCAATTCGCTAAAGAAGAGATTATCCAGTTATCTCTCCAGGGGGTTGGACAACAAGACCCTGGCTTTGATGAGCAGGGTCTCGGAGATTGAATTCAGGCTTACCCCTAACGAGGCGGCCGCCTTGTTGCTGGAGGCCAGCCTGATCCATAAGTTCAAGCCCCGTTATAACGTTGCCCTGCGAGACGATAAAAGTTATCCTTTTGTGAAAATATCCGGAGAAAATTTTCCGGCGATAAGCGTTACGCGTAAACGGGATGACTGTTCTGCCAGGTATTGCGGTCCGTATACCAATGTCAAGATATTAAAGGCCGCGCTCAAGATTATCCGGCGCAGTTTTTCTTATCGTTCCTGCAGGCAGATGCCCGGTAAAGTCTGCGTATACGGCAGGATCAACCTGTGCCCGGCCCCATGCGCCGGAAAGATCAGCCGCAGGGAATATGATTCTCATATCAGCAATATTGTTTTGATCCTTGAGGGCAAAGCGGAGATGTTAACCCGGAAATTGACCCGCCTTATGCAGGACAGGTCCGATGCCAGGGATTTTGAATCCGCCGCCGAGGCGCGCGATCAGCTCCTGACCATCGCCGAACTTGTTTCGGGCTTAAGCGGGGTTAACCGCAAGGGCGAACTGGAGGATTTGAAGAATATCCTTGGCTTGGGCAGATTGCCGGAAAGGATAGAAGGGTTTGACATATCCAACATTTCCGGCAGGCAGGCGGTCGGTTCGATGGTAAGTTTCTTGCGCGGTGCGCCGGATAAGAACAATTACCGGCGTTTCCGAGTCAGGTATAACGGCGGGGTTGACGATTACGCGATGATGGCCGAAGTAGTGCGCCGCCGTTACATCCGCCTGATGAGGGAAAAGGCGCCTATGCCGGATTTGGTGCTTATCGATGGAGGCAAAGGTCATCTTCTTGCTGCCGCCAGGCAGATCAGGGGCCTGGGTTTGGATTTGCCGCTGGTCAGTATTGCTAAAAAAGAGGAACTCGTATATAGTAGTAACAGGGAAGAGCCTATGGATTTCCCTGCTGACCGTCCGGCCCTGAACTTGATCCGCAGGGTGCGCGACGAGGCGCATAGATTTGCCGTGGGGTATCATTTAGTTTTGCGCCGGAAGGAGTTGATCGGGAAATGACTGATTTTGACCTGAAGGTTTACAGGGTGGTATTGAGCATCCCCCTGGGCCAGGTACGTAGCTATAAATGGGTCGCGCGCAAAGCCGGATACCCGGGAGCCTGCAGGGCGGTAGGACAGGCTCTCAAGCGTAACCCTTACCCGCTGATTATCCCATGCCACAGGGTAGTCAAGAGTGGCGGACAAGCCGGCGGGTATGCGTTTGGGTTAAAACAGAAGAACGCGCTGTTAGGCCTGGAAAAGGAGTTGGCGGAATGCCTGAACGGTTAAAAGAAAAACTCCGGGATAGCGGGGTATGCCCATCTTCGGACTCCGCTTTTCAGAGGATAAGGAGCGTTCTTTTTTATCTAAGCCTGGTTGTATTCTTCGCTACCCTGCCTTTTATCCTTTCCTTCGCCCTGGGGTATAAATTCAACAGCCATACGTTCAAGTTTGTCAAGACGGGGTTGATTTATATAAAAACCCAGCCTGAAGGCGCCAGCATATATATTAATGGAAGGCTTATGCCGGAGAAAAGCCCGGCAAGCATACAGGAGCTTCTTCCCGGGGTTTATAAAGTTGCCCTGAAACTGGGGAAATATTATCCCTGGAGAGGGGAGATTGACGTGGAGGCGGGGAAAGTCAGCAAGATCGACAAGGTCATTCTTTTTCCCTTCAGGCCGAATCTCGAACAGCTCAACCGCGGGGGGTTCTCGTTGTTCCGCGCCTATCCAGATAAAGGGGAGATTTACTATTTGGACGAACCGGCCGGGGTTATTTACAGGTCGGGATTGAACGGCGATGATTTTGAAGATGTCGCCAGCCTTCCGGATAAGTTCGGCAGGATCAGCGGCTGGGATGTTTCCCCGGACAGGGAGAAGTTGTTCATCTTCAATTCCCATCAAATCGGCATAATTTCCCTGGATGACCGGGATGATTATATCTACGCGGATTCGTATATCTCCCTGGATTATCCGAGAGAAGGGATAACCGCGGTATTCTGGCACTCGGACAGTTATCACCTGATAGTCCTGACCGATAGGCATGTCGCGGTGGTCGAGTCCCGGCCGCTTGCCAAGCCGGTGAACCTGGTGGAACTGAACAAAGAGCCGCGCCAGGTATTTTACGATAATAAACGCCAGGAGATCTATTTTAGTGACGCTCAAAGGAGGCCGGACGGCGCTGTTTATAGCAACCTCTACCGGCTGCAATTGAGCCCGGAACTTTATTTGCTGGAAAGGTTGATAAAAAGAACTGATGAATAGGGAGAGATTGTTAAAGCGGTCCCTCGAGGTCATCCCCGGCGCGTTGTCCTGGGGGATAATCATTTTGCTCATCGC
>CAZNGC010000113.1:0-4287 GCA_964572435.1 uncultured Planctomycetales bacterium
TATGTTTTTCTTGTGAATCTGTAACTATCTCTCCTGTTCTGGAAGAAAAATAGAGCTACGCCAATCAAAGGCACAAGAAAAACATAACTGGCAAAGAACGCCTGCCAAAAGAACCTTTTAATCCTGCGGCAATTGATAACCAAAACCAGGAAAATTAAACCGGCAATCGCCCCCAGCCAGCCTCCCCGGCAAAGGGTCCAAAGAGAAGAAACAATCAATATCGCGCCAATCAGGGATAAACCAATCCTGATAAAAATATTTTTCCATCCCCACGCAGCCAGGCTTAAAAAAAGCGGTATAAAAAAAGTCAGGTATGAAGATAAGCCGTTGGGATTCTTGAATGGCCCGGTAGGCGCGGCAGAAAAACCTCCCGAAGCCCTCCCCCTAAGGAATTCGAATCCAAGGAGTTTTTGCGTAAAGACCGATAATCCAACCAACGTTGAACTAAACAAAAGCACCCCTATCGCCCTGCCGATACGTTTAGTATCCCTGAAGGTATCGATTATTGCCCAGAGAAGAAGCGGGAACCTGCCCCATTTTACAAGCAAGACCTTTAGGCTCTTGACTGCCAAAGGGCCGCTGTTAATCATGGACAAGCCCATAAAGACAAAAAACATCAGGAGCAATCCGAACAATACCTTATTCGATTTTATGCTTGAGAAGTCAGGGGATATAATTTGCTTAAGGAGAAAAAAGGTAAGCACGAACCCGGCAAAAGAACCGATCATCGCTATCGAAATGGGAATAAAAAATATCAGCCCGTAAACGGAATATTCGACAGCCTTATCCAAAAACTTCAATATCTTAAGTTTCATATAGACACTATTTCGCGTAATTTCCTGACTGTAGCCGGCTCATCCATAACCCCGGCAACCCTCTCCAGTTCCTTTATCTTCTTCCTTAGCGCTCGCGGGTCAAAGTTATTGGACTGGGCAATATATATCTTATCCGCCTTGGTGGCCTTATCCTTCTCGCTATTGAGCAGAGTCTCCTCGAATAACTTCTCTCCCGGCCGCAGCCCGATAAACTTTATCTTTATATCCTCTTCCGGGTTCAAGCCGTACAAAACAATCATCTCTTTTGCCAGGTCCAGTATCTTGATCTGCTCTCCCATATCCAGGATAAAGATCTCCCCGTCTTTACCAAATGCCCCTGCCTGCAAGACAAGCTGGGCTGCCTCGCCCACGCTCATGAAATATCTCTTTACCTCCGGATGGGTCAGGGTTACCGGGCCGCCCTCTTCGATCTGCTTCTTGAAAAGAGGCACGACGCTTCCGTCAGACCCCAGGACATTGCCGAACCTCACCGCCATAAACCTGGTCTTGCTGATCCTGGCCTTTGCCTGCAAGATCATCTCGGCAATCCTTTTGCTTATCCCCATTACGCTTGTCGGGTTTACCGCTTTATCGGTAGATATAAATATAAATCTTTCGACCTTGTAATGGTCAGAAGCATAAATAAGATTCCTGGTGCCTACTATGTTATTCTTCACCGCCGAGGCGGGATTTTCTTCCATAAGCGGCACATGCTTATGGGCTGCCGCGTGAAAAACCACCTGTGGCTTATAACGCGAGAATACATTCTTGAGCAGGCCGATATCCTTAATATCGCCAATTATGGTCTTGAATTTAACCTGCGGGTATTTAGTTGAAAACTCTGTCCCCAGATAATAGACATTGTTCTCGTTATGGTCGAACAACAAGACCTCTTTCGGGCTAAAGGTTACTATCTGCCTGCAGAGGGCCGAACCTATGGAGCCGCCTGCGCCGGTAACCATAACCACCTTGCCGGAAAGATAATCCTTAACCTCCTGCCTGTTTATATTCACGGTTTTTCTGCCAAGCAAATCCTCCGGCTTGATTTCCCTGGGCTTTATCTCCAGCTCGCCGTTAAGAATCCTCTGTAATTCAGGCACTATCCTAATTTTTGCCGCAGAGCTCCGGCAGCACGAGACGATCTTCCTGATTACTTCACCCTTCGCGGAGGGTATGGCAATGACTATCTCGTCGATACAGTGTTTCTTGACGATCGAGGGTATCTCTTCAGAACTGCCCAGTATGCTTACGCCCTGAATACGGGAATTTCTCTTGCGCGGGTCGTCATCGATAAAACCAACTATCTCTATACCCTCCGCCCTTGGATTATTCCTTGACTCCCTTAGTACCATTACCCCGGCTTCCCCGGCTCCCACAATAACAATCCTTTTCTGCTTTTTCCCGCTAACCGGACGGAACCTCTCTCTTAAAAGGCGGGTGGCAAAACGTACCCCCGACATAAAACCAAAACTCAAGATACAATCTAACGCGAATATCGAACGCGGGAAACCTTCAAAACCGTAGAAAAAAGCGATCAGCGGGATAAGGCAGAGCGTAGAGAAAAAGTTTGCCTTGGCTATCCTCCAGATATCGTCTATGCCGGCATATCTCCACAATCCGGAAAAAAGGCGGTAGTAAGCCAGAAAAGACATCTTGACCAGGATAATTACGGGAAGGGTTTTAAGGATTTCCCTCCAGACAGGGGCATCGGCCCGATAGTCCAGCCGCAGGTAAAAGGCAAGCACATAGGCGCAGGCCACCAATGCCAAATGGACGACGACAATGATCAGACGCCTGGATTTAAGGATTAACTCTTTAAGGCCCATAGCCTTAT
This sequence comes from uncultured Planctomycetales bacterium, assembly GCA_964572435.1. Lineage (GTDB taxonomy): Bacteria > Omnitrophota > Gorgyraeia > Gygaellales > Profunditerraquicolaceae > UBA6249. The sequence continues at coordinate 2,650 of CAZNGC010000113.1, forward strand.
ATTATATACCAAAAAATGGGTTTAGCAATCAGTTGATAGGAGTTTTTTAATGCTGGACGCCCTCTCTCTTTACTACCTTGACTGCTGTCAGTAGGAGGATGTAAAGATCAAAGGCAAAAGAACGGTGCTTGAGGTAATATTCATCGAAGGAAACTTTCACAGGTATAGGCAGTTCATCCCGGCCATTTACCTGCGCCCAGCCGGTAATCCCCGGGACAAGCTTATGCACCCCCCTGGCGGTCCTTAACGTCACAAGGTCATCCTGGTTAAACAAAGCAGGACGCGGCCCCACAAAGCTCATATCCCCCTTTAAGACATTGAATAACTGCGGCAGTTCATCAAGGCTAGCCTTGCGTAAAAATTCCCCTCCGAAAATCAAATACTCTTGCGGATTCTTCATCAAATGCGTGGCTAACTGTGGGGTATTCAGCTTCATCGTCCTGAATTTGGCCATCTTGAATATCCTGTTGCCCGCACCGACCCGGTCAGTCCAGAATATTGCCGGCCCCCTGGAAACCAATTTAATAAATACAGCTATTATCAACAATGGGATACCTAATAATACAATCAAAACAGAAACAAAAATTAAATCAAAGGTTCGTTTAAACATTCATACCCCTTACCGTCTCTCTGATCCCTTCTCTCAAAGTAAACGGTGGCTTCCAGCCCAACAAGTTGCGGATTTTACTGCTGTCAACAACAAGCGTACCTGTCAATTTCTCCAGTTCTTCACTCTTACCCACAACCATGCATAAGGCTTTCAAAATGCTATAAGGAGGAGTAAATAACCGTGGCTTCTTCCCCATAGTCTGCGCAATCATCCTGATTAAATCCGGCGTAGAGATATCCTGACCGTCGCTGACCAGAAAAACCTCCCCTGCCGCTCTGGGATGTTGAATGCAGACGATAATAGCATCTATAAGATTACCCAGATAAATAAAGCTGCGTAGATTATTGATATTGCCCAGCGGAAGCGGAATGCCGAGATTTACCAGCCGGAGTAAGCGCCCGAAATTACCCGGAGCTCCTAGTCCATAAACCAATGGCGGACGCAAGATCACAATCTCCATACCCATTTCGTTCAAAACTTTTTGCAATACATTTTCTGCCTGCCATTTTGAAATAGCATAAGCACTATGCGGACGTAAAACATCATTTTCGCGCAATGGCATTCCTGAATTAAATTCCCCATTAACACCTACTGAACTAATATAAATAAACCTTTTCACCCCAGCCTTTGCGGAAGCCCGAGCAAGAGCTTCAGTAGCCTCAACATTTATTCGATAAAAATCTGACAGATGTTCTTTCTTAAATCTATGTGCTTTCGCAGCTAAATGCACAACAGTATCAATCCCACTTAAAATAATATTCCAATTATTTAACCGAGATATATCTGCCACCGGGATAAGATCGATTCCTCTAGGCAAGTGGTGTAAATTTCCTAATGACCTAACTATACATCTTATTTTAATCCCGCCTGCAACCATGTTCCGACAAAGAGCAGAGCCGATAAAACCATTCGCTCCTGTAATCAAAACTACTTTTGGTGAGGTCATAGTTAATTATTCTATTTTATTTTTAAGATTTGAAACTTTTTGGTAAATCTCTTCAATCTTATTGACATGTTGATCCCAACTA
>CAZNGC010000114.1:0-639 GCA_964572435.1 uncultured Planctomycetales bacterium
GTGATCCTGATGGGGGTCTCGGTCAGATATATGCTTAGGCCTATTGCCCACTGCAAGGAGGGCTGCAGTAGGTTGTCCCGGGCATGACGTTAAACTGCCCGCCTGTTTTAATAAAACTTTGGAGAGAGAATGAAACTTATAACCAGGAATACGGATTATGCGTTGCGGGCCATCTGTTATATTTCAAAACATAAGGGGCTTGTCTCGGTGGATGAACTTGTCAAGGAATTGGGGGTCCCCCGTTCATTCATGCGCAAGATACTCCAGCAATTGAATAAAAAAGGCGTGCTTGAATCCGTTAAGGGCCAAGGCGGCGGCTTCAAATTAAGACCCGGGTCCGGCCGGATAAGCGTAATAGAGGTCATGCGTATCTTTCAGGGCCGCCTGCGGTTGAACGGGTGTTTCCTGAAGAAAGATATATGCCCGAACAGGCCGAAATGCGCGTTGAGAAAGAAGCTGCGCTTGATCGAGGATTCGGTTTTGAAACAACTGGAGTCGATCACCATCGATTCATTGCTATAACCCGGGTCAAAAGGAGGGAAAATATGTTTTGTTATCAATGCGAACAGACGGCGGGGGGTTCAGGTTGCACAAAGGCGGGGGAATGCGCAAAGACCGATGATATCCAGAGCCTGCACG
>CAZNGC010000114.1:649-4285 GCA_964572435.1 uncultured Planctomycetales bacterium
CCCCCCACGCCACCCCGCCCCCCCCACCCCCCCCACCCCCCCGCCCCCCCACCCCCGCGCCCCCCCGCCCCCCAATGCGGCAAGAACGAAGATATCCAGAGCCTGCAGGATACATTATTATTCGGGCTCAAAGGCATTGCCGCCTACGCCTATCACGCCAGGGAGCTTGGCGCACGCGACGAAGAGGTGGATGCCTTTATGCATAAGGCGCTGTTCAAGACTATCACCAACGTAAGCTTCGATTTAAACCAATACCTTGACCTGGTGCTTGAATGCGGAGCGGTTAACCTTAAGACCATGGAGATGCTGGATAAAGCTCACACCTCGAGGTTCGGTAATCCCGTGCCTGTTGCGGTTGATACGGGCACAAAGGCCGGCCCGGGCATTTTGGTTACCGGCCATGACCTGCTCGATCTTTATGAATTGCTCAAGCAGACCGAGGGAACGGGAATAAACATTTATACGCACAGCGAGATGCTTCCGGCCCACGGGTACCCGGAGTTAAAAAAATTCAAGCATCTGGCCGGAAATTTCGGAGGCGCCTGGCAGGAGCAGAAAAAAGAATTCAACGCCTTCAGCGGTGCGCTGCTGGCGACAACCAACTGCGTGTTGATTCCCCCGGAGAATACCTATTTGGACAGGTTGTTTACTATAGGGATTACCGGGATCCCCGGGGCAACCCATGTCAAGGGCAGGGATTTTAAGGCCTTGATCGAGAAAGCCAGGTCGCTGCCGCCTCTTCCCGATGCCCCGGCCGCTAAGATCTGGACAGGGTTCCACCATACCGCGGTCCTCGGGCTGGCCGATCAGATCGTTAGCCTGGTTAAATCCGGCAAGATCAGGCATTTCTTCCTTATCGGAGGATGCGACGGGGCAAAACCCGGGCGTAATTACTACACGGAGTTTGCCGAGAGCCTGCCCAAGGATTGTGTTATCCTTACGCTTGCCTGCGGTAAATACCGTTTCAACAAGAAGGATTTCGGACAGATCGAGGGAATCCCGCGGCTGATCGATATAGGCCAATGCAATAACGCTTATTCCGCCATCCAGGTCGCTTCAGCCCTGGCCGGAGCGTTCAATTGTTCGGTAAACCAGCTTCCGCTGACCCTGATTTTGTCGTGGTTCGAGCAGAAAGCAGTTGCCATTTTGCTAACTTTATTGTATCTTAATATCAAAGGTATCTATATCGGGCCAACGCCGCCCGCCTTTGTAAGCAAGAACGTTTTTGCTGTCCTGCAAGAGAAGTTCGACCTGCGCCTGATCAGCACGCCCGAGGAGGATCTAAAGAAGATATTGAATAAATAAAAGGAGGTTACCATGGTTGATTTCAAAGATTTACCGCAGAGCGCCGACTGGAAGAGCGAGAAACACGTCCCTGTCATCGACTGCCCGGATACGGTCAAGAAAGGCGAGACCTTGAGTTTGGAACTGACCGTCGGCAAACAGATAATCCATCCTAACACTACCGAGCATCATATCAGGTTCATCGAGGCATATTTTCTCCCGGAAGGAGAGAAATTCCCCTATCAACTTGGCCGTTTCGAATTCAATACTCACGGAGAATCCGTGCAGGGCCCGAATACCAGCACGGTGTTTTCCGAACCCAAGGTCATTGTTTCTTTCAAGACGGAGAAAAGCGGTACGGTTATAGCGCTTTGCTATTGTAATATCCACGGACTCTGGAAAAGCGGCAAAGATATAAAAGTAAGTTAAAAAAGGAGGATGTATGTTCATGATCAAGCATTGCCCGTTGATGGCTGTCGTACCGGTTTCGCTTTTGCTTACCGCCGCGTTTTTTGTCCTCTTTGCCCTGCGCAAGTCAACCGACAAGTGGTTGAAAGTGCTCGGTTATTCGGCGCTCGGCCTGTTGTTGTTTTCCGCCCTGGCAATTTTCTTAGGCGCGCTGGTAAGTTCCTGCGGCGGGCCTGGCTCCCGAGGCATGATCGGTGAAAGGATGGGCAAGTGCGGTATGATGCGGATGATGCAGGAGAAAGATATGCCCGCGATGGCCGCCCCGGATATGCCGATGCAGGAGAATAAGTCCGCTCCCAGGTAGACGCGGCGTAAATAATGGAGGTAAGGTATGGATAAATACAAATGCTTAGTTTGCGGTTACATATATGATCCTGAAATCGGAGACCCGGATAACGGCATAGCCGCGGGCACCAGCTTCGCGGACCTTCCGGATTCCTGGGTTTGCCCGGAATGCGGAGTGGGCAAGGACCAATTTGAGAAGATAGGGTAAAGGGAGAATATTTATGTTAAGAAGCGTTACTTTTCAGGGCGGGCGCCTTACTTTGGCGGGCAGGCGTCTTAAGGAGGGCTCGCGCGCGCCTGATTTTAAGGTAATTTCCCAGGATCTGAAGGAGGTAAGCCTGCGAGATTTCTCCGGCAAGACCATTGTAATCAATTTCTTCCCTTCCCTGGATACGCCGGTATGCGACCTGCAAGTCAAGGAGTTTAATAAAAAGGCTTCCGGGTTGAGCCCGGATGTCGTGGTTATCGGGATAAGCAAGGACCTGCCGTTCGCTCAGTCGAGATTTTGTTCGCTCAACGGGATAAAGAACGAGATAGTGCTTTCGGATTACCGGTTTTCTTCTTTTGGCCTGAATTACGGGGTCCTGATCAGGGAGCTCAATCTCCTGGCCAGAGGGACCTTGATAATTGACAGGCGCCAGAGGATAAGGTATATCCAGATGGTTGAGGAGATTACGCATTCAGTGGATTTTACGCTGGTTTTTGCCAGGCTGGAAGAGGTGCTCAAAGAGGATAGCGCCGGATAAGATGCAGGTAGAAATAGACGCGAAGATAAAAGAGGTTATCCAGAGGAACTATAATGTTAAGAGTTTCCGCCTGGAGATCCCGGAGTGGCTGGAATTTAAAGCCGGGCAGTTTCTTTTAGCCAGGCTGAAGAGCGATCCTGGGCTGAAAAGGTATCTTTCTATTTCCAGTTCGCCTACCGAGAAATGCTATCTGGAGTTCACCAAGAAATTGACCCAGAGCGATTTTTCCCGCGCGCTGGATAACCTCAAAGCCGGGGATACGGTAAATATAAAATATCCTTTTGGTAATTTTGTATTGGATGAGTCCGCTCCCAGGGTAGCTTTCCTGTCCGGGGGGATAGGGATAACTCCCATACGAAGTATCTGCAAGTACGTGGTTGACAGGAATACCGGTACGGATATCGTGTTGGTTTACTCTAACCGTTCGGCCAGGGATATAGTATTCCACGAGGATTTCTCCGCGATGGCCAGGGCCTATCCGTTGTTAAGGGTGGCGCATGTTCTCTGCGAGGCGGAGCGGGGTTTTAAATGCACAGTCGGCCAGATCAACGCCGGACTGATCAGGAACGAGATCCCCGATTACGCGGAAAGGAAATTTTATCTCTGCGGACCTCCGCAGATGGTTGAGGCAATGCGCGCGATATTGTCCGGCGAGCTTGGGTTGGGCGCCGAGAAAATAGTTACGGAGAATTTTCAAGGGTATTAACATTCGGCCCGAAAGGTAGCGGCCGGTGTGCCCTTGCGGTCTGACACCCGGCCCGAAAGGTAGCGGCCGGTGTGCCCTTGCGGTCTGACACCCGGCCCGAAAGGTAGCGGCCGGTGTGCCCTTGCGGTCTGACACCCGGCCCGAAAG
>CAZNGC010000115.1:0-4284 GCA_964572435.1 uncultured Planctomycetales bacterium
CCATTAACGGCGATAGTGACATCGAATATTACCATTGGCATATTGAAATTATGCCTAAGCTGACGCAAGTTGCGGGTTTTGAGTGGGGAACAGGTTTCTACCTCGATCAGACCTCTCCAGAATTAGCCGCGCAGTATCTAAAAGATAGGTAATGATAAGTAAGGGGATGAGCAATCCCGTTCGTAATAGCTTTAGAATTTTCTTATACCCTTCGGAAAATTAAGATTGAAGCATTCACGGGATTTCGCTAAACAAAAACAAAAGGAGCTCAAAATGGCAGTTAAAGTAGGTATCAACGGGTTTGGGAGAATCGGCCGCCTGGTGGCCAGGGCAATAATGGAAAAAAACAGTAAGGATATCGAGTTGGTGGCGATCAACGATCTTACCGACGCTAAGACCAACGCGTATCTTTTTAAATATGATTCCGTTCACGGCCGGTTCAACGGCGAGGTCAAGGCGAGCGCCGAGGATGTGATCACGGTTAACGGTAAGAATATCAAGGTGTTGAGCAAGAGGGACCCGGCGGAGCTGCCCTGGAAAGACCTGGGTGTCGAGATCGTCGTTGAGTCTACGGGGTTGTTTACGATCAAGAAGGATGGGGTCAATAAAAAAGGCAAGGAAGTAAAAGGGGCGGAGAACCATATTACAAAAGGCGGCGCGAAAAAGGTTATCATTTCTGCCCCAGCGCAGGATGAAGATATAACCATAGTTATGGGAGTTAACGAAAACAAATACGATCCAAAGAACCATAACGTGATTTCCAATGCTTCATGCACTACCAACTGCCTTGCTCCGGTTGCCAAGGTTATGAATGATAAATGGGGAATTACTAAAGGGTTGATGACTACTATCCATTCTTATACCAATGATCAGAAAGTACAGGATATGGCGCATTCCGACCTGCGCCGCGCCCGCGCGGCAGCGGTTTCCATGATACCTACATCTACAGGAGCCGCCAAGGCCATTTCTTTGGTTATTCCGGAGTTAAAAGGAAAGCTCGACGGTTTCGCCATCCGCGTGCCTACGCCGAATGTTTCGGTGGTGGATTTAACTGTGCAGTTGGACAAGAAAGCTACTGCCGAGGAATTGAACGCCGCTTTCAAAGAAGCATCTGAAGGAGCAATGAAAGGCATACTCGGCTATACCGAAGACCCGGTGGTTTCGGTTGATTTCAATCACTGCTTGTTGAGTTCCATTCTTGATGCTAAGAGCACAAAGGTTATCCAGGATGATTTTGTGAAAATCCTTTCCTGGTATGACAATGAATGGGGTTATTCCAACCGCGTAGTGGATTTGTGCGAGTTTATCGTAAAAAAAGGATTATAAGGTAGAGGCGCCCCGCGCTAATTGGAATTGCGCGGGTGTCCTCCTGGTGGAGGAGTTATAAAAATGGCAAAGTTAACCTTAAAGGATCTCGATCTGAAGAATAAGACGGTGCTGGTGCGCGCGGATTTCAATGTTCCGCAGGACGCGGAGTTGAAGATTACCGACGATACGCGCATCAGGGCGACTATCCCGACGCTGAAGTACATCCTGGAACATGGCGCCAAGAAGCTGATATTAATGAGCCATCTCGGCAGGCCCGACGGTAAACCGGTGGCTAAATACAGTTTAAAGCCGGTAGCCGGGCGCCTGAAGGAGCTTTTGGGCGAGGATGTTTTATTCCTCAATGACTGCGTCGGAGCTAGTATCAAACCGGATGTCGATAAATCCAAAGAGAGGGTAATTTTGCTTGAAAACTTGAGGTATTACGCGGAAGAGGAAGGCAATGATCCAGGCTTTGCCAAACAGCTGGCTTCTTTGGCAGATGTGTTTGTCAACGATGCCTTTGGCACCGCTCACCGGGCGCATGCCTCTACCGAAGGGGTTACGCATTTTGTGAAGTCGGCCGCAGGCCTGCTCCTGGAAAAAGAGATCAAGTACCTTGGAGATGCGGTAAAGGACCCGCAGAAGCCCTTTGTGGTTATATTGGGGGGAGCTAAGGTTTCGGACAAGATCGGGGTGATTGAGAATCTTTTGCCTAAGTGCGACGTGGTTATCGTGGGCGGCGGTATGGCTTATACTTTCCTTAAGGCCCAGGGCAAGCAGATCGGTAATTCCAAGCTTGAGAAGGATAAGCTGGATTTAGCCAAATCCATCCTGAATAAGGCCGCTGAATTGAAAAAGGAAATTCTCCTGCCCGTGGATAACGTGGTTGTCGATACAATCGATGCCAATGCCAAGACCGAAATCTGCGGGGATGACATCCCCGACGGAAAGATCGCGGTGGATATCGGGCCTAAGACTATCGGCGTATTTGAAGAAAAGTTGAAGAGCGCCAAGACTATCGTCTGGAACGGGCCGATGGGCATATTCGAGATGGATGCTTTTAGCAAAGGTACAAGAGAATTGGCCGTGTTCATTGGTAACCTGAAGTGTGTTTCGATAATCGGCGGAGGAGATACTGCTGCCGCGGTTGTCAAATTCAAGCTCGAAGATAAGATGACTCATATTTCAACCGGTGGCGGTGCGAGCCTGGAGTTTCTTGAAGGCAAAGACCTGCCTGGGATAGCCGCGCTTTCGGAGAGATAAAAATGAGAAAAACGATAATTGCCGGGAATTGGAAGATGTATAAAACGCTCAAAGACGGCCAGGAGTTGGCGGTTGCCTTGAGAAGGGATCTTTACAAGGTAGAAAACGTGGATATTGTCATTTGCCCTCCGTTTACCCTGCTGGGTTTTCTCTCCGACGCGCTGGAGACGAGCAATATCGCCGTGGGCGCGCAGGACCTTTATTGGCAGGAGGAAGGGGCTTTTACCGGCGAGGTTTCTCCGTTGATGATCAAGGACGCCGGATGCCTTTATGTGATTATCGGACACTCCGAACGCAGGCAATTTTTCGGGGAGACCAACGAGACCGTGAACAAGAAACTCAAGGCCGCATTAAAGAGCGGGCTTACACCGATCCTCTGTGTGGGAGAAAATCTGCAGGAGAGGGAATCAGGCAGGGCGTTCGAGGTGATCGAAGACCATGTAAATAACGGCCTGGCGGATATTGGTTCAAGTGACATGTCCAAGGTTGTCATTGCTTACGAGCCGGTTTGGGCTATCGGTACGGGTAAGACAGCCACTCCTGATCAGGCTCAGGAGGTACATAAATTTATCCGCGGGCTGTTGAACAAGAAATACGGCCAGGAAGCGGCTGACAGCGTCAGGATACAGTACGGTGGAAGCGTAAAGCCCGAGAATATCACCGAATTGATGAACAAACCGGATGTTGACGGTGCTTTGGTAGGCGGGGCGAGCCTTAAAGCTGATTCTTTCGGCGCAATAGTCATAAAAGCAAGCGAGGTTGTGAAATGATGACGTTTATTACTATAGTGCATGTAATAGCCTGCGCGGTGCTGATTGTTTTGGTTTTAATCCAGCGCGGCAGGGGCGCAGGGCTGGTAGAGAGTTTTGCTGGTGTCGAGTCGATGTTTGGGACAAAGACCAGCGCCTTCCTTACGCGCACCACCACGATTATGTCCATAGTTTTCTTTATTACGTGTTTGAGCCTGGCGGTATTGTCTGTTAAACAAAGCAAGTCATTGATGCGCGCTGTTAAGGCTCCGGCAAAGGCTGCGGTTAAGGCCGAGGCAGGGAAACAGGATCAGGCCAAGGGGAAAACTGAAGCCGCGAAAGCGGAACCGGCTAAGGCAGAAGCTGTCAAGGCTGGCGCGGCGGCGAAGGCGGAATCCGCTAAGACGGAAGCCGTTAAAGCCGAGCCTGCCAAGGCAGAGACGGCTAATCCTGTTCCCGCAGGAGAGAAGGCGAAATAGGAGCGGATACGTTAAGGCGGATTTCATTAATTTGAAGGCTACCAGTTTTTGCTGGTAGCCTTTTTTCTTAAACCAGGGGCGGTTCTCAACTCAAAGCAGAACTGTCCCCTAAGCAAGGGACACTTTTGCTTTGTTTTTAGAACCGTCCCTAGAATATGAAAGATAAAAAACTGTTTTGGGTATTTGCGCTAAGCAGCGCGGTTTATTTTACCCAGGGTATAGAAACTCTGCCCAGCCAGGGTTTGTTTTATTACCTGAAAGAAACCCTGCATTTTTCTCCAGAAAAGATAATGTTTCTGGGGAGCCTGACTACTTTTGCCTGGTTGATCAAGCCGTTTGTCGGCTATGCCATCGATCATGCTTTTACCAAGAGAAGCTGGATATTTATTTCCTTAGGGCTGGATATAGTTTTTGTCCTGTTTATGGGCCTGGTGCGCCTGCCGTTGGCGTTCCTGGTGTTTTTGCTGGCGTTAAATTCGGCAAGT
>CAZNGC010000116.1:0-4274 GCA_964572435.1 uncultured Planctomycetales bacterium
GCAGTCACGGTTTTGGAGACCGTTGGTTTGCCATTAACCGACGCCCCTAAGTTTTATTCTTGTCTCCCAATCCCGACTCAAATCAACGTGAAATTTTCCTGAAATCTTCACGCGGTCGTCGGGATAAATTCGGCTAATAACTTATGTGCGTCCACCTTCGGCGGACTTCATAAGTTATGGCCTCATTTAATTTCCTTATGCGGGGTATGCTTATGACAGGAATTGCAGAACTTGCTGATCTCAAGCCTATCCTGATGCAACTTTTTGTTTTTACTCGTCGTATAATTACGGTTCTTGCAAACCGTGCATTCCAAAGTTATCGTCTCGCGCATATTGATTTAAATTATGTCTAGTTTTAAGCTGGAGAAGGGAATTGAACCCTTGACCCCGTCCTTACCAAGGACGTGCTCTGCCAACTGAGCTACTCCAGCATAAATGGATTCGCTCCGTCGAGCAAGCCTTCAAACAAAAAAAAACCACACACCAAGAAATTATTCAATTCTCTCTCTGAAAATTGCAAAACTGCCTAATTAATGGTGATATTGAAACCAGATGGCTACGTGAAAAAAAGAGTTTATACTATTTATGCGGATTTGTCAAGGGCTTTTTTATGTTTTTTTACCAGCCATCGCGTAATTGCTGATTTCCGCGAAATCCTCCAGGGAAAGATCCTCCGGGCGCGCGTCCTTACCGATGCCCGCCTTATCCATAGCCAGGCGCAATAAATCAGGCGCGACCAACCCGGACAAGCTGTTCCTCAAGGTCTTCCTCCGCTGATTGAAAGAAGCCCGTATCAACCTGAAGAATTCCTGTTCATCGCCTACTTCAACCGGCGGAGCCTTCCTGAATTCCAGGCCTAGGAAACACGAATCTACTTTCGGCGAAGGCCTGAAACTTCCCTTCTTGATCTCAAAGAGCAGCCTCGGCTGGCAGTAATACTGCACGAAACAGCTGAATGCCCCATACTCCTTCGAACCATTCGAAGCGGCTACCCTGCGGCCAAATTCCTTTTGCACAGTCAGATAAGCGCTATCCAGCGCCTGGCGGTAGCGTATCAAATGTTCGATAATCGGGCTGCTTATATAATAAGGTATATTGCCGATCGCCTTTATCCTGGCGGTTATCCCGCCGGAGGCCAGGAAAGAACCTATATCGAAATTCAATATGTCTTCTGCGATCAGGCGGCAATTGGAGTAAGCGGAAAGCCTTTGCTCAAGCGCCGGAAAAAGCCTGCGGTCTATCTCCAGCGCGTACACCTGTTTTACCGTCCTGGCCAGGGCTTCTGTCAAATCCCCCATGCCTGAACCGATCTCCAGCACGATATCCCCTGCGGATAAACCGGATGCGGAGACTATCTTCTCCTGGATATTCTTGTCGAGAAGAAAATTCTGGCCTAGGCTTTTCTTAGGTTTAACGTACATTCGATGGCAAGTTTTATAGACGCAACAAGAGAACCCTCCTGCGCCGCAGAAGGCCTGAAGGCTAAATCAAAAGCGGTGCCGTGCAGCGGTGAGGTGCGCACAAAAGGCAGCCCCAGCGTCAAGTTGACTCCGCTGTCAAAACCCGCAAGCTTAAGCGGTATAAGCGCCTGGTCATGATAAAGAGCGATCACGCAGTCAAAATTCCCCTTGGCTGTTTCAGATATGGCTACATCAGAGGGTAACGGGCCGGTTACGCCTACCCCTTTCCTGCCGAGCGCCTTTAATGCCGGAGCGATCAGTTCCTTTTCTTCGCAGCCGATAAGGCCGTTGTCTGAAGCATGAGGATTGATGCCGCAAACGACAATTCTCGGGCTGCCTATGAGAAACAGTTTCTGCAATCCGGAAACCGTGCCCAGGATATTGTCTTTCAGGCCTTTCACGCTCAAGCTCCGGGAAACATCTTTGAGCGCTATATGCCTGGTAACCAGGCTAAACCTTAACTTATCGTTAAGGAGCATCATCACCGGATTCCTTGCGCGGAATTTATCCGCCAGGTATTCCGTATGCCCGGGGAACCTCGAGCCGGCAAGGCTGATCGCCTCTTTCGAAATCGGGCAGGTAACCAGGCAGTCGATCTGTTTATTCTTAAGCAGCTCGGAAGCCGCGTCAAGATAATCAAGCGACGCCCTTCCTGAAACAGCGCTTGCCCTGCCGAAAGAAAAACCTGCCTTCTTTACATTATGCAGGTCATCCAGGACTGAAAACGCCGGCTTGACCTTGAGGCTCATCGCGGTTTTCTCCAGGACGGAAGCATCCCCGATAACCCTAAGCTGCGCCTTATTGCTCAACAGCCCGGCTGCCTTCAAGGTAATCGCCGGCCCGATACCAGCCGGATCCCCGATGGTAATACCTACCCTAATCCTGGAAAATCTTGATATAGGATTGCTTTTTAAGCTCATCTAACCAAATGTTCAATTTCTCCTGCATCTTTTTCTCGAACAAATACGCCTGTATCTTTTCCTGGGATTCGGGCAGGGTCATCTGACGGCTGCCAAGAACCTCTTTCAATATAAATATGTAATACTGCCCATCGATCTCGACGGGGCTGGAGACCTCGGACAAGCCGAGCTTGAATACGGTATCCTCTATTTCGCCGCGTAAGTGCTGGCCTGAAGAAACGCTAAGCGAATCGACCGTAAAAACATACCTCTCTGCCAAGCTCTCCGGTTTTTCGCCGGCGCGCAAAAAATAAGCCAAGGATTTAGCGCTCTTTTCGTCGCGCGCGATAATCAGGGTAAGCAGCCTTTCCTCCGGCTTGACAAACTGGCGCTTGTTCTGATTATAGAATTCCGTTACCTCTTCCGGCTTCACGCTAATCTTACTGCGTACCTTCTGCTCCACTATCCCGAAGGTAAGCATTTGCTCGCGGATCTTATTCTCCAAATCAGCCTGCACCAACCCCTGCTTTGCCAGGTCCCTGTCCAGCTCAGACTCCAAAGCGTAACGCCTTTTTATATCGTTGATTTTCGCCTTTACCCTGGATGGCTCGACAGCCACCTTCTCCGCCCTTGCCTGCTGAAGCATAAGCTTATCCTCGATCAATTTCTGCAATAGATCTTGTCTGACGGAATTGACTTTTTCTTCCAATTCCTTTCCGTTTAACTCCCGCGAATACTGCATGCGCGTGAAATTAAGAAAATCATTTAGGTCTTTCTGCGTAATGATCTCGTTATTCACCACCGCTACCGCCTTATCCTGCGCCTGAAGTGCGCCAGGCAGGCAAATAAGCAGCGATACCGCGAACCCCAGGCTAATTATCCGTTTCATTGAAAACACCCGCTTTCTTGAAATTGACAACCGCTTCCCTTAACAGGCGGCAGTAAAGGTCAAAACCTACCGCGACAATAAAACCATGCTGTTCCTGCCCAAGCAAGTTCCCCGCCCCCCTTATCTCCAGGTCCTCCATGGCGATATTAAAACCCGCCCCTAACTCACTGTTGGCCTCTATCGCCTGCAGCCTCTTCCTGGCCGCCGAATCCAGGGCTTCATTGCGCTCTATCAGGAAATAAGCGTAAGCCGAACGATTGAACCTGCCGACCCTGCCGCGCAATTGATGCAAATCCGCCAAACCGAAACAATGCGCGTTATTCACGATAATCGTGTTGGCATTAGGTATATCGATGCCGGATTCGATGATCATCGTCGAAACCAGGACATCGATCTTGCCGGAAATAAAATCGGACATTACTTGCTCCAGCTCTTTTGCCGGCATCTGCCCGTGAGCGGTGGATATCCTGGCCTGGGCGCCCGCCAGGGCCCTGACGATCCTGTCCTTTACCTTTTCCAGGTCCAGGATACGGTTGTGCAAAAAAAAGACCTGTCCGCCCCTGTTAAGCTCGCGTTTTACCGCCTGGGCTATCAGGTCAGGATCATATTCTACCACAACTGTCCTGATAGGCAACCTATTTTGAGGAGGCGTATTGATCACGGAGAGGTCCCTGGCTCCCATCAGGCTCATGTACAAGGTGCGCGGAATAGGGGTGGCGGTCAGGACCAGCACATCTATCGATGACTTTAATTTCTTCAGCTGCTCTTTCGCTTTAACCCCGAAACGCTGTTCTTCATCCACGATCACCAGGCCCAGGTCCTTGAAAATTACGTCCGGAGAAAGCAGCCTGTGCGTGCCGATAACTATATCCACACCCCCTGCGGACAGGGCATTGATTATCTGCCCCTGTTCGGCAGCAGTCCTGAAACGCGAAAGCATCTCCACCTTTACCGGAAAATTCTTCAGGCGAAGGGGAAAATTCTTATAGTGGTGTTCTGCCAGAATTGTTGTAGGAACAAGGTAGG
>CAZNGC010000117.1:0-4233 GCA_964572435.1 uncultured Planctomycetales bacterium
CAGGAATTGCAAATCTCCATGCCTGGCCGGACTGGTTATATAGGGGGGAAGATATGTTTTTATTCTCAAGAAAGTTTAAGTTTAAATATGATCCCGAAGCGGTAACCGGCGGGCTGGTACGTTATCTGGATGGGCTTAACGGCCCTTCGGGGCTAAGGCCGAAAAGGCTGTTTGTTTATCCGGCGATCCTTTGCGACGATAACTGTAAGTATTGCAATGACGGTTTACATCATCAGGGCCCGGATAGCGCCGCATTAGCCGGAAATCCGCGGGGAGATTTCTTCAGCGACAGGGCACGCATAGATAAACTTGTCAGGGATATCCGCCGTCTGGGCATAATAGATGTGCATTTGTTTGGCGGGGGCGAGCCGTTTTTCTATAAGTATAATATGATTTATTTCCTCAAGAAACTTAAGAATACCGACGTCTTCATAAGAGTGATCACGAACGCGAAATGCCTGGAAGAAGAAGATATCAAACAGATCGTCAAGCATAAACTGATCAGCCAGATGAACATTAGTTTGAATTCAGATTCCGATGAAACCGCCGGAAAGATATATTCCGAGTCATCCCGGCATAGACATACTCTCGATGTTCTAAATTGGATTTCCAGGTACAAGCGCTTATATAAAACGGGTTTTCCGAAAATAGACATTATGTTCATAGTCTTAAACGTAAATTATTCCAGGATTATCGAGATCATCGGGTTGTTGGGTGGATACGGCATAAACTACTTTTTCTTCCAGCCGTTAAGGGTCTATACCGAAAAACAGAAGCAGTTCCAGCTTTCCGCCTTTGAGCAGGTCGTGCTGGAGAAGATGATTCCCGGGATCGAATCCAGGCTCAACAGTTTGAAAATAAGGTCTAACATAAACGAATTAAAAAGAAACGAATCTTCCGCTTCCTCTGTATCTGCCGCGGAGACGAAGAATGTCCTTGAGCTTAAAAACAGCAGAGGTTTAACCATAGATTGCTATATGCCGTTGACCACAATATCGATTTGCTATAACGGGAATATTCCTTTTTGCCAGTTTAACTTCCGCAGCCAGTATAGCATGAATTATTTCGATGTCCCCAGCCTCGGGGAATTCATTAAAGGGGAAGAATATTCCGGGTTCGTGAATAAGTTCGTCGGTTCCGGGTTACCCGGTGTCTGCAGCGGTTGTAATTTTTGCGTGCCCTCTGAATTGAACACTATCAGGGAATGCATGCTCGGATCGTCCAGAGCCAAGGATAATGGATAAACAGACTGTTGAGCGGATAAAAAAAGGTTTAAAGGATTCCGGGACCGGTCCGGAGACAATCGCGTTGATGGTAACCGGCTCTTGTAACCTGAACTGCGTTTATTGCCGCGGGAGCAGGCCTCAAGAGAAATCCGCGGACTCGGGAGAATTGAGCATCGAGGAATTATTTACCCTTTTGCAAGACGCCAGTTCTTTTGGGGTCAAAGAGATCAATTTGGGAGGAATGAACGGAGAGCCATTTTGCAAAAAAGGGATTATCGAGCTTGTCCGCAGGATAAAACGGCTTGGATTCGTCGGTTCGATGACGACTAATGGCAGCTTCCTGAATTCCCGCCTGGCAGGAGAGTTCGATGATTGCGGATGGGATATTATGCTGCTTAGCCTGGATTCTCCGAGGGAAGGCTTGCAGCATTTATTGAGGCCTTCTTCTTCGGGCCAGCCGTATTTCGGCAGGATAATCGAATTTCTGGAAGCCTCCCAGTCACGTAAAAGCGGGCTGCGCATCCTGATCAATATGGTTATTACAAAGCTGAACTATAAATTATTGCCGGAAATGCTGGAGTTTGCCGATCGTTACAGGAATATCGAATCGGTGAATATGTTGCGGCTTGTGGATATGGGCTTACCCGCGTATAATGAACTTAACCTCGCAGGAGACGAGTTAAAAGAGTTCCAGTCAATTCTTTTGAGTTTGAAGGACCGTAAAAAGATGAGCTATATCGACAGCTGGGCTGCCCAGCCGCATGTCCGGGAAAACGATGCCCGCAGCTGCTCCGCGCGGGCAGGGTTATCATTGCCGGCGAAAAAGTGTTTTACCAACTATTACATTCTCTCCATTGATTCAAACGGGGATATTTTGCAGTGCCCGCAGTATCAAAAGCGTGTCGGGGGATTGAATATAAGAAAAGTCCCTTTGTCCAGTCTTTGGGGAAACGAGCTTTTCCGGTTCCGCAGCAGCCTGGCTGAACAGGCTCCGTGTTACGATGAATGTTGCACGATCCTTAAAGAACAGAACAGGCTTATATATGATTCGCTCAAACAGCAGGGGCTTGTGCCTGCCTGCCCGGGAGGTTAAATGCAGCCGGATATTTCGATAATCCTGTCCGCTTCATCAGGCAGGGACGCCTTGTTTTTATGCCTGGAGGCCATTTTGAACCAAACTTATCCTTTGGGGAAAACGGAGGTCATCGTTCTGGACAGCGCGGGTATGCGCCTTGGCGATGTTTTGAGTAAGGGGGAGTATGTTAAATTCTTCAGCCTGAAATATATCTCTTCGCCGGCCAAAGAGGCGGCGGTTGTATGGAATGCGGGGGTTAAAAACGCCACCGCTGGGCTCCTTGCTTTTATCGATGATGAATGTGTTGTCGATTGCGATTGGGTGAAATGGATAATGGAGGCGCATAAAAACAATCCTGCTAATACCATAATCGGAGGGCTCACCTATGTCAGCGAGTCCGAGAATATGTCGTTGGTAGGACAATTCCTGCGTTCGAACAACCGGCAGGCCCAGAACGGACAAGGGGGAATCTTTTCCCGCGTCTGCAACGTTTCTTTTAAGAAACAGGTATTTTTATCCTGTTTGTTCGATGAGCGTTTCAAATTTCCTCCGGGGGAGGGGATGGAATTTTTTTGGCGCCTGTCGGAAAGAGGTTACAGTGGAATCCTGGATGTCAACATAAAGCTTGCCCGTTATTATGCCGGAGGTCTCGCATCTTTACTGGCGGAAGCGTATGCCTTCGGCCGGGGAGACCTGCTGGCAGTGGCCATGCATAAAGGCGGGCATCCGCTGCTGGAAGGCATCAAGACGGAATGGTTTTCTTTCTGGGCCGCCTGGTTTCCGTCATTGGCCTGGGCCCCGGGTTATGGATTCTTGATGTGTTCCAGGCTGGTTAAGGAGGAAAATATTACATCATTCCCGAGGACAGCCGTGATTTATCCGCTTTTTGTTTTGTACAGGTTGTGGTATTTATGGGGCGAGCTGGCTGAGTTTTGTTCTTCAGTCGCTGCCGGGCGCTTGCCGTGCCGAAAGGGAGAATAGGTTTATGCCGGGGTTAAATACTGAAAGGTTGCTTTTTTGGCTTTCGCGCAAAATAAATTATCCTCTGGTCGGGCCGAAAGTCCTCCAGATATCTCTTACCAACAGGTGCAACTTGAGATGCAGGATGTGCTCTATCGCCAATTCCCTGCCTAAAGAGCAGGAATTGTCCACATCCCAGGTGAAACATGCGGTCGATGAGGCGCGGGATTGCGGTATTAAAGAAATACTGCTTACAGGAGGCGAGCCGTTTTTACGTCAGGACCTGTTTGAGATAGCCGAATACTGCCACAGCCGGGGGGTAAGGAGCGTGATCACCACAAACGGCACGCTGATCGACGAGAATCTTGCCGGTCGTATCGCGGACTCACGGATCAGTCACTTGCATTTTTCCATCGATGGGCTCGAAGAAGTAAATGATTTCTTCAGGGGCCCGGGCGGCTTCAATAAGATAATCCGGGCGGTAAGCATATTGTCGGCGAAAAGGAAGAATGAACGTTTCTTTTCCATGGGTTTTGCCTGCACGGTAATGGATAACAACGCCGGGCAGTTGTCGAGCCTGGTCAGATTGGCAGATGATTTGGGCATTGACGTGATTAATTTCCAACCGCTGGTAAAGGATAATTCGAACTTCCTGGATAAATCACTTCCTTTATTCTGGGTTAAGGAAGCCAATATAGCTGTTTTGTCCGGAGAGATCAGGAAGATCCGGGGTTACAGACCCCGTCATGTCACGGTTTATGAAGAGCCGGCCCTGGAGTTGCTTTTGAAGTATTATAAGGGCGAGGTAAAAAGAAAAGACTGGACATGTTTCGGGGGTTTTAAAACCGTCTTTATTTGTTTTTCAGACAGACAGCCGCTAATCTATTCCTGCCACGGTATATGCGGCAACCTGGACAATGTCAGGCTGAAGGATGCGTGTTCTGTTGCGCTCGTTCAGGCCACGTGCCGCCA
>CAZNGC010000118.1:0-4187 GCA_964572435.1 uncultured Planctomycetales bacterium
GCAAAAGGCCCCGGTCGATTTTATAAAACTGGCCGGGGCGTTAAAAGACGATTTCCCCGATGTCAGGTTTATACTGGTTGGAGACGGCATCCTGCGCGATAAGGTCGTTTCTTTAGTTAACAAGCTTGGACTTAAGGGGCGCGTTATCTTGACCGGCTGGCGACGGGATGTCCCGGAAATCCTGTCATGTTTGGACGTGTTTGTCCTGACTTCCTTATGGGAAGGGTTGCCCATTGTTGTGCTGGAGGCGCTGGCAGCCGGAGTCCCGGTGCTGGCCACCGATACCGGGGGGATCAGAGAGATTGTTTCAGAAGGCGTAAACGGATATCTGGTTAAACCGCATGATATATATGGTATGCAAAAACGGTTAAGGGAATTATTGTCTCGGCCGTCTTTAAGGGCGGAGTTATCTTGTTCTGCGGGCAGATATGCGGAAGCCGGCGAGTATACTTCGGATACCATGCTGGATAAAACAGTCCGCCTATACTCAGATCTGTATTCCGGGGATGAGCATGCTTAATTATCTGATTATTTTTACCAGTGCTTTGGTTTCCAGCGTATTGTGCGTATCTTTATTGATCCGGGTTTGTTCGCGGATCAAGATATTGCAGGCGAAAGGCGTTTCTTCGGTTGGCGGACTGGGGATCGGGGCCGCTTTTATAATTTCCGCGTCTTTGGGCATTTTCATGTTTGGCCTTCCGGCAGCCAAGATGCTCGCAGTCTTGGGGGCTTCGTTTTTAATGCTCTTTTTCGGCATAATCGACGATTTGAAAGAGCTTTCCGTGCTGCAGAAATTCCTGTCCCAGTCTCTTTGCGCCTCCATGCTTATCTATTCCGGGGTGATGACCGATATCATGTATTTGGGTTTCTGGGGAAATGCCGTAGTTACTTTTTTTTGGATATTGGGGATTACAAACGCGTTTAATCTTTTGGATATCATGGATGGTTTGGCAGCGGGCACTGCCCTGATCGTCTCCAGCGCCATGCTGGTGATTTCTTTTGTCAATCCCGATCTGAATGCGCAGATTCTTTCGATCATCTTGTGCGCGGCAACGCTCGGGTTTCTTATATTCAATCTCCCTCCGGCAAACGCTTACCTGGGGAATTCCGGGAGTCATTTTATAGGGTTTGTTATTTGCGCCCTTACGCTGATCTTGCGGTATGCATCGAAAGACAACGCGCTTGCCCTGCTTAGCCCGATAGTGATTCTCTGGCTGCCGATTACCGATACGCTGCTCTTGATAATCTTCCGGATAATGAAAAAAAGAATCCCTTTTAAGAAAAGCAATGACCATATCGCTTTCAGGCTTAAAACTTTCTCGGCTACCCCGGCTAAGACAATCCTTGTTATGTTCTTTTTATGTTTTGTTTTTTCATTCGCCGGGGCGGCCTTGACCAGGGTCAGTAATTTCTGGGCAAGCGGCATCATCATAACCATGTTTTTGTTCAGTATTATCCTATTCTGGAAGCTGATAAAAGTTGATACGCATGGGTAAGAAAAAGATTGTGGTTTTGGGGGCTGGGCTGGCGGGTTTAAGCGCCGCCTGGCATCTCCAGAAGAACGGGGTAGATTGTTCTGTTTTTGAGAAAGAACCCTGCGCCGGCGGGTTATGCCGCTCCAGGCGGATCAACGGTTTTACCTTTGATTGCGACGGGCACCTACTGCATTTCAGGAATAAATACAGCCGCCGGTTAATCTCCGGGTTGCTGGGATCAAGGCTTGTTGCTCACAGGAGGAGCGCCTGGGTAAGCAGTTTCGGAACCTTTATTCGGTATCCTTTTCAGGCTAACCTTAATGCCTTGCCTGAAAAGGTAGCCGAAGAATGTCTTGTGGAGTTTTTAAAAGCCTCTCTGCCCAGTATCAGGGAAGATAAATCCAACCTTTTAAAATGGATAAATGGCGCCTTTGGCACGGGGATAGCCAGGCATTTTATGATTCCTTACAACAAGAAATTCTGGACAGTGCCGTTAAGCGGAATGAGCGCGGATTGGACTGTTAATTTCGTTCCGCGTCCGGAACCACTGGAAGTAATCGCCGGATTCTTTGGCGCCGGCCGGCGTAGTTTCGGCTATAATACGACATTTTGGTATCCCCGCCGGGCGGGGATTAACCAACTCCCCCTGGCATTCGAACGGCGTTTGCGCAACGTATTCAAGGATTCTCCCGTTGAATCCATAGACCTCAAGAAGAAAATACTGCATGTCGCAGGCATGGGGGAAGTCGGTTTCGATATTCTGATTTCAACAATGCCGCTTCCAGAATTGCCAAAGATAGCCCGGCCGCTTCCCGCGCTCATCCGGGGTATGTTTGGTAAACTCCGCTGGAATTCTATATTCAACCTTAACCTGGGGGTAGAAGGGGTAATCCAAAAGGGCAGGCATTGGGTATATTTTCCTCAAAAGGAAACCGTGTTTTTCCGGGCAGGTTTCTTCCATAATTTTTCCGGGGATGCTTGCCCGCCAGGGAAAAGCTCCATATATACCGAGGTGGCATATTCTTCGGGCAGGCCGCTTGAGAAAAGGGAGATAGCCCGGAAAATAATCAGCGGCCTCAGAGATTGTGGGGTCCTGGGTCCAGATAACGCCATCTCGGTTATGGATGAGAATGATATAAAATACGGGTATCCGATTTATGACATGGATTACTCCCGGGCCATCTCCGCGATCAATGCATTCTTGCTGCGTAACGGCATAATTACCTGCGGGCGCTATGGAAGCTGGAGATATATGTCTATGGAAGACGCGGTGCTTGACGGCGCTCGTTCAGCGGAGATGGCCATAAGATGAAAAGGCTGTTAGAATACCTGTTGTTTTTTTTAGCGCTGGCCGTTTTCCTGTATTTGGCCCGCGGCAAGTTTGAAGCGTTCTTCTATAATCAGGGCAACGGTTATTCTTCCAGGGGGCTTTACCGCGAGGCAGCGGATTCTTACGGGAACGCCCTGAAGATAAATCCGCAATCCTGGATTTCGCGCCTGGCGCTGGCAGATACGTATAGGGACGCCCGGGATTATCAGCGCGCCGTCGATGAATACGTGAAGGTGTTGGACTCGGACCCTTCATGCCAGAAGGCGTACCAGTCGTTGTCGGAGATATACTCCCAACAGGGCCTTCATTCAGAAGCCGTGGCTGTTATCATGCGCGGGCAGGAGAAGATTCCCGGCGATCCCAAGATAAGAAAACTTGCCCAGGAAAGCTGCTATGCTTTTATAGTTTCAACGATGGATCAATGCGCTGAGTTATTTTTGAAAGGCCGCAGCCAGGATGCCATATCCGTATTGAAAGAGACGCTCAAATATTGCCCGGACTTTGCCATTGCCCAGTACACCCTGGGGTATTATTACAGCAGAATCAGGGATTATGAGAATGCCCGGGCCAGCCTGGAGAAGGCTATCCTGCTCGACCCGCAGTTCCATCACGCTTATAAATTGCTCAGCGAGGTGTATTTTAAAAAAGGTGATTTCGAAAAAGAATTGTTTTACGCCAAAAAGGCCATCGAACTGAATGGCAGCGACGCCTCTTTGTATAACGACCTCGGGTTGGCCCTGATGCATCTTGAACGGTATTCCGAAGCGCTCGATTATTTGAAAAAAGCGGTCAGCCTGGATCCGGGCAACCCGGATTACGCTTACAGCCTGGGCAGCGTTTACCGGGATAACAAGATGCCTTATCAGGCCATCGCGGAGTATAGCAGGCTCAACGTATTAAAAAACGATTATCCTAATCTGCATAACGATTTGGGTGATATATACGATATCCTGGGGGATGCCCGGCAGGCCTCTCTGGAATACCGTAAAGAGGAGCGTTATTGCCGGCAGGCGCTTTTGAATTCTCCGGGCAATCCTATCTTGCTTAACAATTACGCCTACGCCCTGAATGGCCTGGGGGAATCCGAAAAGGCGAAAAAGATCATCGAAGAAGTGATATCAGCGCATCCTGCCTACCGGCAAGCTTATATAACTTTGTCCAGGATAAATGATAAAATGCAGGATGCCGGTTCGGCTTTAAAGGCCATGAAGAAAGCCAAAAGTTTGTCCGCGGGAGAGGATTTTATCGATGAAGAGATTTCCAGGCTGAATAAACGCCTGGCGGTTAAGGAAAAGCCGGAGCCTGGTCCGGAGGAGGACATAATTTATTTAAAAAACGGGCGTCAGATACGCGGCAAGGTAAAGAAAGAATACCCGGATAAG
>CAZNGC010000119.1:0-4100 GCA_964572435.1 uncultured Planctomycetales bacterium
TGTGCTATATTATAGATTCAGCCAAAAAATAAACCTGAAGAAATGGCTGTTCTTTTCGGTGTTCCTGGGGGCGATAACTACGTTGAGTTATCTTTATTATACACCGGTTACGGCTGTTGTTTACGATCTGATCTATAGCGTCTTGGGGATGTTTATATTCATAATGGTGATGGATTTTATGGCCAGGCATTCGGTTGATGGGCTGGAGGCGACCTCTTTTGCTTTTCTCTGCAGTATAAACAACCTGTCTATAGTAGCCGGCAATCTTAGCGGGGCGTACCTTCTGCCGTATATAGGGTTGAAGTGGTTGATTGTCCTTTCCGCACTGACTAGTTTTCTTTGTCTACCGTTGATCCGTAAAATAGATTAGCCAATATTTATGTTGCGTTTAGGGAATCGATTTTATATAATATAAGCATATGGAACTGCTTAGGCCGTATATACTTAGCTTTATCCCACTGTTTGTGGCGGTGGATGCGATCGGGAATATCCCGATTTTTCTTTCTCTTGTGGAAGGTTCATCGAAAGCGCAGAAACACAAGGTAATCCTCGACGCTGTCTGGACAGCTTTGGCAGTGGCGATCGTTTTCATGTTCGTGGGTACTTGGGTGTTTTCCCTTTTGGGGATTACCATACCGGATTTTCAGATTGCCGGAGGTGCGCTATTGTTCGTTATCGCGGTGAGGCTTTTGCTGCCGGGTGCGCAAAAAAGCGTGCTTACCAGTTCTCGCGATAAGGATATGGGGGTTTTCCCGCTGGGCACGCCGCTAATTACCGGGCCGGCGGTTTTGGCTACTACATTGATGATGATGAACAGCTTCGGTGTGCTTCCCACGCTGGTTTCCTTGGTGTTGAATATGTTTTTTGTCTGGATTACTTTGGTGAAGACTGATACAATTATGAAGGTGATCGGTCCCAGCGGCATAAGAGCTTTTTCCAAAATAATGTATATATTGCTGGCGGCTATCGCGGTAATGATGATCAGGCACGGAATAACAGGGGCTTTTATAAGATGATGCGTAAAGTTCTGACTTTTATCATGGCGGGAGGCAAAGGTGAAAGGCTTTTGCCTTTGACCAAGGATCGCACGAAACCGGCTGTACCTTTTGGCGGTATTTATAGGATTATCGATTTCACCTTGAGTAACTGCATTAACTCCGGGCTGCGCAAGATCTACATACTCACGCAGTATAAATCCGCGTCCTTGCAGAGGCATATCCGCCTTGGGTGGAATTTTCTTCCTTCGGAGCTCGGGCAGTTCATCGAGCTGCTTCCTGCCCAGCAGCGCATAGGAGAATCGTGGTACCTGGGTACGGCGGATGCCATCTTCCAGAATCTTTACACTCTTGAAATGGATAAGCCCGACGAGGTGCTGATACTGGCTGGCGACCATATTTATAAAATGGATTATTATTCAATGATCGACGTCCACCGAGAGCAGAATGCCGACTTGACGGTGGGGGTTGTGGAGGTGGAGAAAAGCAAATCTAAGCATTTGGGAGTGGTGGAGACGGATGCCAACGGCAGGGTTACGGGGTTTTACGAAAAGCCGGGAAATCCGAAAACTATACCGGCTAAGCCGGACAAGATTTACGGTTCGATGGGTATATATGTATTCAACCATCCGGTACTCATGCAGGAGCTCCTTGACGATTCTAAAGACCCTAAGAGCGCGCACGATTTCGGGAAGAATATAATCCCGCAGATGATCAAGAAGGGGATGAAGGTGTTCGCCTATAACTTCCGGAAGAAGGAAAATAACGAGGAAGAATACTGGCGGGATATCGGAACGATCGACGCCTATTACAATGCGAATATGGAGTTGATCCAGGTTAACCCGGTGTTTAACCTATATGATCAGGAGTGGCCGGTGAGGACATTCCAGGAGCAATATCCTCCGGTGAAGACCGTGCATTCTGGAGACCGCGAGGCGGGGAGGGTGGGGTTGGTTTTAGATTCCATAGTTTCGGAAGGCTGTGTAGTTTCCGGTGGCAGGGTGCAGCGTTCGATACTTTCCCCGAACGTAAGGATTAACAGTTTCTCCGAGGTTTATGATTCGATACTTATGGAAGGTGTAGTTGTCGGCAGGTACGCCAAAATCAAGCGTGCGATCATCGATAAGGATGTGAGGATCCCTAAAGGGATGATTATTGGTTTTAACCTGGAAGAAGACAAGAAAAAGTTTTTTGTAAGCGACTCAGGGATTGTGGTGGTAGCCAAAGGTACAGAAATTAAGTAGGGACGGTTCTCAAAACAAAGGAAAACTGTCCCCTTTACGGGGACACTTCTGCTTTGAGTTGAGAACCGTCCCTGAAAAAGATGATTAGGAAAGCAAAGATAAAGGATATAAAACAGATTCAGGGATTGATCGCCGGTTTTGCCAAGCGCGACGAGATGCTCCCAAGATCGTTGAACGAGCTTTATGAGAATATACGCGATTTCTGGGTATATGAAGATAAGGGGGAGGTTTGCGGGTGTGCCGCCCTACATGTTTCATGGGATGACCTGGTGGAGGTAAAGGCCCTGGCCGTAGCGAGAAACAAACAAGGCAAGGGTATCGGAAGCGAGCTAGTGGCCGCCTGCCTGGCAGAGGCCAGGGGTATGGGTGCCAGGAGGGCCTTTGTGCTTACCTACAAGCCGGGGTTCTTCAAGAAATTAGGATTCAAGAGGATTGACCACGACGCCTTGCCGCACAAGATCTGGGCGGAGTGCATCAATTGCCCTAAATTCCCCAACTGCCAGGAAATTGCCCTTTTAAAATCCTTGTAAAATCCGCATAATGTGGTACAATTTTAAAACTTGTTAGTAAAAAGCTCTTTATTGTTTAATACCCGGCCCGGGAGGAATCGGCTGGTGTGCCCTTTGTGGGCAAGGAGGATGAAATGGATTATTTGTTGACTGATGAGCAGAAAATGATTAAAGAATTGGCACATAAGATCGCCGAGGAGAAGATCAGGCCTTCGACGGCTAAATACGATATAAGCGAAGAGTATCCCTGGGATGTTTTAAAGGTAATGGCTGAGTCGGATATGTTTGGTTTGTTCATTCCCGAGGAGTACGGTGGGCTGGGGACCAACGTAATGAATCTGTGTCTGGCTACCGAAGAGTTTTCCCGTGCCTGCGGAGGTATAGCGGTTTGCTACGCGGCAAGCGCTTTGGGTACTTTTCCGATTGTCCTGTTCGGAAATGACGAGCAGAAGAAGAAATACCTGCCGGATTTGGCAAAGGGCAAGAAGGTGGCGGCGTTCGCGGTTACCGAGCCGGAAGCCGGTTCAGATGCCTCCGGGATCAAGACAACCGCAAAGAAAGATGGCGATTATTACATTTTAAACGGCTTGAAACATTTCATCACCAATGGCGGAGACGCGGAGACTTATGTGGTTATCGCCATGACCAATAAGGATAAAGGAGCCCGCGGGGCATCGGCTTTTATCGTGGAAAAGGGCACCCCGGGTTTTACTTTCGGCAAGAAAGAGGATAAGTTCGGCATACGAGCCTCGAGTACGCGCGAGCTGATCTTTACGGATTGTAAAGTTCCTGCGAAGAATCTTTTGGCCAAGGAAGGTATGGGTTTTATCGTGACCATGAGGACATTCGATATGTCCAGGCCGGGAGTGGCTGCCCAGGCTTTGGGTATTGCCCAGGGGGCGTTGGAACTGGCTGTAAAATACGTGCATGAAAGAGTACAATTCGGCAAGCCTATATCCAGTTTTCAGGGGATCCAGTGGATGATCGCGGATATGGCTACTAAAATAGAAGCTGCCCGTGGTTTGGTATATTCTACCGCCAGGATGGTGGATGCCGGATGTAAAGACGTATCCAGGGAATCGGCTATGGCCAAGATGTACGCTTCCGATGTGGCGATGGAAGTTACGGTTGATGCCTTGCAGTTATTCGGCGGGTACGGTTATATGAAAGATTATCCGATCGAGAAATATGTCCGCGACGCCAAGATTACCCAGATCTATGAGGGGACGAACCAGGTTCAGCGCGGGATCATCGCGTTGCAGATAATCAAGGAATTGGCAAAACAAAAGTAGGGAACAGAGTGTAATAGTAGATAGTATTTAGTATTTATGGAAGGCACGGCGAAAAAAAGC
>CAZNGC010000120.1:0-4069 GCA_964572435.1 uncultured Planctomycetales bacterium
CCCGCCCCTGCCAGCCTACGCGCCTCCTCGATCACTTTGCTCAAAGGCTTGCTGCGTTTTTTCCCCCTGACCAGGGCAACTTTGCAATAAGAACAAAAATAATCGCATCCGTCCTGGATCTTCAGAAAAGCCCGGGTATGCTGACTAAAACCGCTTATCCCTTCAGGGAAAAAAGATTTCTTAACCACCAGGCCGGGGAATTTAATCGACGAAACCGCCTTCCAGTCATTTTCAACCAGGCATCCGGTAACGATTATCCCGGCATGAGGATTCGATTGCATGCACCTGCGGATGATATTACGGGACTTCTGGTCCGCACCGGATGTCACCGTACAGGTATTAATCAGAAAGTAATCCGCCGCGGCATCTCCCCTGGATTCCGCAAACCCCCGGGACAAAAACCTCTCCCTGATGCTTTGCGTATCATACTGGTTGGCTTTGCATCCTAAAGTGATAAACTTAACGCTTTTCATTTAATCTGATAAATGCGGCGGCGGCGACAGCCGCTGTATCTACGCGCAGGATGCTCCGGCCGAGCGAAACAGGCAGAAAACCAGCCTCCCTGGCCAGAGAAACCTCGGCGCTGGTAAAATCTCCCTCCGGGCCGATCAGGATCATTATTCTATCTGCGCCCCTGCCTTCTTTTTCAAATATCTCACCAAAGCTTTGCCGGGAACCGTCCAAGGTCGGGATAAGCTTAAGATCGTAATCCCCTGAAGCCGAGATTACATCCCTGAATTTACTTACCGGATCAATCCGTGGCAGCTTACAGCTATGGCTCTGTTTTGCCGCGCTTAAGGATATTTTTTCCCAACGCCGGAGGCGATCGGCCTTCTTCATGCTATCCAAACGAACAATGACCCTTTCGGTTTCAAGCGGAATGATCCGGTCGACACCTAATTGGGTAAGCTTATCCACGATATCATCCATCTTTACGTTCTTGGGGATGGCGCAGGCAACCGCAAGATCTAAACCTGCGACAATAGGCACATGAACTCTCTCAATCTCCAAATTTATCTCTTTTTCCCCTATCCGGATGACCCGCGCAATATATTCATTACCGGATCCGTCAAAAACCTCAACCCGACGGGAAGACTTAATCCTCAATACATTCTTCAAATGATGGATCTGCTGCGGATCACCTATGGCTACAGAGTTTCCGCGTATCTTATCCTTATCAATCATGAAACGGTTCATTCACCAGCCTCTTTCTCGGACAAAACAACGGCGCTAAAAATATAAAGTTCGGTATTCTTATCCCTCCAGGCATCTTTAGGAAGGCCAGCCTTATGAGAGCAAAGGTTATCCATAAATTCTTCCTTGCTCCAGCCTGTCTCCACGGCTACCTGTGGCAAAAAAACACCGCTGTTATAACCCCTGCGCACGAGCACTCCATGCCTACCCATCTGGATCTCATCCGCCGAAACAACCTTTTTCAATGGGGATAACACAGAAATCTCTATTTCAATATTTTTCAATTCCGGCAATGTTAATGCGGGAAATCGCGGGTCGTTCATCGCCGCTTCCACCGCCATATCCCTTACAGTCAAACAAAGCGGGCTGCTCGCGGAAAGACTGCCGATACAGCCCCTAAGCTGGCCGTGTTTGTTCAGCGTAACAAACGCTCCCATTTCCTGATTCAATATGGAGTCATCCTCATTAACCTGCATTTTCTTGCCAGTCCTCAAAAATGTGTCTATGGAAGAACGGGCAATTTCAAGAAGCTTTTTCTTCTGTTGGTTATTCAACATAGGACCTCCTGCCGGATTATAAATTACGGCGCTGGCGTAACCTACCGTCCATTCCCCAGCGGAAACTCCGCCTGCCACCTTTGACGAATTGGTATGTTTCAATACTTCAGCCTTTTGATAACCCAACTGTTTTGCCGTATCCAGAGCGATCACCAGGCCAAAACCACCGCACGCCTGGGACTTCCCTTCACGCAAAGAATAATACAACCCTTCATAATCCATCTTCCTGACAAAACCCAGCGTAAATTCATCTGTCAGGTCTGCCTGAACAGGGTCATAACCGTGGTACAAATCCGTCGATACCACCAGCAACACGTCTTTACGCGCCCCTATGGCCTTATTGAGCGAAGAAGCGATCATTCTGCAATCTTCCAGGGAACAATCACCGGCAACCATAGGGACTATTTTAAAACCGCTTAATACCTCCTGCAGAAAAGGCAGCTGCACCTCTACAGAATGCTCGTTATCAAAAACCGACCCGTCGATAAAGATACCAGGGCAACCTTCAGCGAGCTTACGTGTGAAGCCTTCATCAACCTCCAGAAACCCAAGGTCAGTCTCGAAAGAACCTTGCGGATAAACGGCGGCTCCCTTAAAAAGTTTATTATGGCTGGTACCCAGGACAATTACCGTCTTATACGGCTTATTACTGATAAGCTTATAACCGTAAGCTGCAGTTTGCCCGGAATACCCGTAGCCGGCATGCGGACTGACCAAAACAAGGATATCCCCGTACGGGGAACCGGCAACCGTCGGCTCAAGCATCGACTTAAGCATCGACTTAAGCTCTTTAGCCCCCGAAGGGTAGAATTGCCCGGAGAAATCCGCCTTTTTGACGGAAGCGGAAAAAGAATAAGAAATAAAAGCTAAAATTGGAAAAAACATCAGGAGGACATGCTTATGCTTCATGCGTTTAGGCAGGCCTGCATTCCCAGGCGAAAATTAAGTGGAGCTGGGGAGAATCGAACTCCCGACCCCCTCGTTGCGAACGAGATGCTCTCCCAACTGAGCTACAGCCCCAAAAAGCTTTTTCAATCCCAGCTTGCGGAAAACTTTATATTTCTCTGCTTTCCTTCGGACTCAATGTCAATGGACCCGGTATTAACCCTGATCAGCTTGAAATTCCCCATACTCTCCCCTTCAAGCAGGATGCGATCATTAATCAATGCGGAATTTGGCTTGGAACCGGAAACATTAAAATATATAACCTTAAGGGTATAATTCCCCTTAGGCACATCCGGAGCTAACCCCTCAATTTTAGGTTTGGAACCGGATACCAGCGATCTTGCGTATTTATATAACGGATGCTCGGCTAAGGCAAACCTGATTTGCTGCCAGCCTGAAAGAAGATCTCCTGTTTTCAGGCGGTTGAACGCGTCTATATACCTTGGCCTCTGGTCAAACTGAATACCGTAAGTAACCCCTAAGCACAATAAGACAACAAACAATAAGCGCAGGATAACCAACAGCGGCCGCGCCAAACAACGCCCCAGGTAATATCTGAAGAAAAGCCCTTTCAACGGCCTCCTGCACACAGGGCACTCCTTCAGGGCGTTGGGATAATGTTTCCCGCAAACCACGCATATTTTCAGAAACTTTTTATCCAGTTTATATTGTTCAGCCATCCCTGTCAATGATACTCTTGTATCCGGACCGCGGGAAACAATTTAACATATTTCGGCGGCCTTATCAATTTAAAATATATCCCGCTGGATTAAACGGAACTGATTATTGCGCTGAACCGCTGGAACTGACCAGGCGGGTTTTTATGGCTATCTGCGGATTGTCCGCGCTGGAGGAAACAGCGGGGTCATACCTGCCCACCAGGCCGATATCCACAGCCGTACCCTGGTCGGTGATATTTACATAAAACCCTTTATCCGGATACCCGGGCATAAGCTCGGCGGCAAAATTAGCGATAACCCTGCTTGTCAGGACTTCGGTGGAAGCACCCTGGGAAGCCTTCAATTGATAGCCATCCAGATAGAAATTCACCAAAGTATCGTCGCTTAAGTCACCGGGGGTCTTGGGATCGTTTAAATCTACCCTGGTGCTAAATCCGGACTGAACGCCGGAAGACGGATATACTATGATTGGAGGATTCCCCGCGCTTCCAACGCTTTGATAGACGTACTTGCTCATGTATTCAATGGAATATGACAGCTCATTTTGGAGCTTGGCCCGCCTGTCCGAGCTAAGCACATGATACTGGCAAAATAATTCCACGCTGAAAAACCCCAGGATAACCAGGGACATCAGCACCATGGCTACGATTAATTCGATAAGACTGATTCCGGGTTTTCTGCAAAACATGGTTA
>CAZNGC010000121.1:0-3723 GCA_964572435.1 uncultured Planctomycetales bacterium
AACTTTTATTCTTTGCTCTTTTTAATTCATCCGCGGTAAAGACACGGCGCAGAAAATCGTCACCCCACTTTTCCACGGCCGCGCGTATTCTGCGCACTTCGGTTATATCTACCCCTGTTCCGATAATCATTATCCTATCAGGCGTTTCATTTCGCTGACCGCCTCATACAAACCTGTGTATAAAGACTTGCATATGAGTGAGTAGCCGATATTGAACTCCTCGACGCCTTCAACTCGGGCGAGCCTGGAAACGTTGTTGTAATCAAGTCCGTGTCCGACGTTGACAAGCAATCCTTTACTGCCGGCGTAATCAACCGCCAGGCAAATCTGGTTGAAATATTTTTCTTTTTGAGAATCGGACCTTGAGCCAGCGTAACAGCCGGTGTGCAATTCGATAATCCCCGCTCCGGAAGAAGAAGCCGCATCTATCTGTTTTTTATCCGGGTCGATAAACAGGCTTACCCGGACTCCCGAATCCTGCAACTTTAATACAGCGGAGCGGATTCTCCGGAGGTTGGCGGTTACATCCAGCCCGCCTTCGGTAGTCAATTCCTGCCTGCGTTCAGGGACCAAAGTGGCCTGGTCAGGCTTTATCTTGCAGGCAATCCTGACGATCTCCGGAGAAACGGACATCTCCAGGTTGAATTTAGTCCGTATTTTATTCCGCAAATTCTTTACATCGCGATCCTGGATATGTCTGCGGTCTTCCCTTAAGTGAGCGACTATACTGTCCGCGCCGGCTTCTTCGCACAGAAAAGCTGCGTAAGCCGGATCAGGCAAAACCCCTTTCCGCGCCTGGCGCAGCGTCGCCACGTGATCGATATTAACCCCTAATTTATGCATACCTAAACCTTTTCCCCTTTGACGTAAAACCAGAGCATGACCGCCAGGGCCAAAGCAATCAGCTTTAACCACGGGTGCACGGTGATTAAACGCGCCAGACGCAAGAAAATACCGGTCTTGTTTTTATTCATCTCTTTTAGCTTTTATCAAATCGTTGATTTTGCTTTCCAGTTCAACTCGGCCCAGATCCCTGTAGAATCTTCTCTTATGAACCAACGAAACATCGTGCCGCTCTTCCGAGATCACGATAATTATAGCATCGGCCTCTTCGCTTAAACCCAAAGCGGCACGGTGGCGGGTCCCGAAGACCCTGTTTAAATCCTGGTTTATGGTGAGCGGAAATATGCACCCAGCGGCAGCGATCTTTCCGTGCTGTATAATCAATCCCCCGTCATGCAAAGGGTTGTTCGGGGTAAAAATCGCCTGGATCAGGTCGGCGGAAACACGGGAATCGATTATCTCCCCGCTCTGGATATACGAAGCCAGCGAGTCATTTTTCTCGACAGCGATCAACCCTCCGAGCTTATTCGTTACCAGGTTCTCGCAGGCTTCCGTGATCTGTTTTACGAACAAGTGGGGGTCTTCTTCCTTGAGGATATTCTTGAAAATATTGCGTTTTCCCAGCTGGGCCAGCCCCTGCCTAATTTC
Organism: uncultured Planctomycetales bacterium; assembly: GCA_964572435.1. Classification (GTDB taxonomy): domain Bacteria; phylum Omnitrophota; class Gorgyraeia; order Gygaellales; family Profunditerraquicolaceae; genus UBA6249. The sequence continues at coordinate 1,492 of CAZNGC010000121.1, forward strand.
CGGATGAAATATGATCAATATCGCGATAACCGATATGCCGAAAAGTTTCTTAAGCAGCCAATCCAATACGAATAACCCGAGTTTCTGGGAAATAAGAAAAAGCAGGGAAAGCATGATTATCCCGCGCATAACCTGCAGGCTCCGCGTACCCTCGAAGAACAGGATAATATGGTAAATGAAAAACCACAGGATAAGTATTTCGGTTAGCGGCCGCCAGTATAAGAATAAATTATGCATTTGCGCTGCTCCTTATCGCGTAAAACATATCCAGGGCTTGCTTTACTTCCTTTACATCGTGTACCCGTACTATGCTTGCCCCGCGTTCAGCGGCCATCAGGCAGGCAGTTGCCGTTCCGATGCGCCTTTGCCCCGGTGCGGCGCCAAGCACTTCTCCTATGAATGATTTCCTGCACGGGCCGACAAGTATCGGTTTCCCCAGGGTACTAAAATCCTGCAGCCGGTTGATGATCTGCAGGTTTTGCGCGGTAGTCTTAGCGAACCCTATCCCGGGGTCCACGATTATTTTCCCGGCATCAACCCCGGCCGCTTCGGCAGAATCTACGGCATTCTTCAGAAAGCCCGCGATGTCCTCGATCAACGATTTATATGCCGTTTTTCTCTGCATATCCAGCGGCTTGCCCCGCATATGCATGATAATTACCGCGGCATCATGCTTAGCTATCGTATTCGCCATGCGCCTGTCACGCAGCCCGGAGATATCGTTGATTATTTGTGCGCCTGCTTCAAGGCAGACCTTGGCAACCTCGGGTTTGGTCGTATCCACGGAAACAGGGATCTTTAAATGCTTTACAATCTTCTTAAGGGCCGGGAGAACGCGCCTCAATTCCTCTTTGATTCCGACACCCCTGGAGCCCGGCCTGGATGATTCTCCTCCCAGATCGATGATATCCGCCCCGTCTTTCAGCATCCCCTCGGCTTTTTCCAATGCCCTAGACGGATAATCCAGGTCATTGCCTACGCATAAGCCGTCTCCGCTGAAAGAATCAGGGGTTAAATTAATCACCCCCATTATACGGGTCCTTAAATGAATGGCCGGCACATCTTTCCTATAGCCGGCAACAGCCTTGTCAAGATCCTCCGCGAGCTTGTTCAAACCAAAAGGCTGCAACTTCAGTTTTCGAATAAACGAATCGAACTGGTCGATCCTGCCGATGATCAGACACGGACCATTCTTGGTTTTACCGCTCAAGGAACCGCGGGAAACCGCAACATCTCCACCTATGGATAACATCTCCTGCTTCATTATGTTAGAGGCGGCGCAGGGGATATTGTCCAGGCGGACCAGAAGACAGGCTGTTTTCGGAAGCATAATCTTGATCCCGTAAGGGTCTACCCCGATATCGAGCATGAGGCGCTTTGCTTCAGAAAGATTACCGAAACCGAAGATTCGCATATATCCCTATTTTAAGCTAAGTCGCTTTTTTGGATCCCCAGTATTTTCTTAACCTCTTCGCCGCTCAAAACCTCTTTTTCCAAAAGGGTGTCGGCAAGAAGCTTGAGCTTATCGCGGCTGTTCTTTAAAATATTCAGGGCCTTGTCATAAGCATCGTCCGTGATCTTTTTTACTTCTTCATCGATCAGCCTGGCTGTTTGCTCGCTGTAATTCCTCTCTTCCATAATGTCCCGACCGAGGAAAACCAGCCCTTCGCGTTTGCCCAGGGTCATATTACCGAGCCTCTCGGACATGCCGAACTGCGTGACCATGCGCCTGGCCATGGCAGTGGCCACTTCCAGGTCATTCTGCGCTCCGGTAGTAACCTCATTCAGGTTGATCTCTTCGGAAGCCCTGCCTCCGAGCATCATGGTTATTTCCGCCAGGAGTTCCCTTTTCGTCCAGTAATGCCTGTCTTCCAAAGGAGGGGTAAATGTATACCCTCCGGCCAGCCCCCTGGGGATAATCGAAACTTTCTTCAAAGGGTTTACCTCTGGCAGCAACAGAGAAAGTAAAGCGTGCCCGGATTCATGCAAAGCGGTGATCTCCTTCTCTTTCCTTGAAATTATATGGCTTTTCTTCTCCGGCCCCATCAACACCCTCTCCACGGACTTATCCAGATCGGACTCTTCCACGGCATCCTTATTGCTGCGCGCGGCCATCAGGGCGGCTTCATTGCACAGATTAGCCAGGTCCGCTCCGGAAAAACCCGGTGTCTGGCTGGCTACGGATTTTAAATCCACCGAAGGCGCCAGTTTAATCTTTCGCGTGTGCACTTT
>CAZNGC010000121.1:3733-4060 GCA_964572435.1 uncultured Planctomycetales bacterium
CGGATCCAGCGGCGCGGGGCGGTTCGTGGCCGCTATAAGTATCACCCCCTGCTGGGCGTCAAAACCATCCATCTCAACCAACAGTTGGTTCAACGTTTGTTCGCGTTCGTCATTACCTCCGCCGATCCCGGAAAAACGCAACCGTCCGACGGCATCGATTTCGTCGATAAAAATTATCGCGCCTTTGCCTTCGATCTTGCCGGCTTTACGGCCCTGCTCAAACAGATCTCGCACCCTGCTGGCCCCCACTCCCACAAACATCTCCACGAAATCCGCTCCGGAAAATCCCAAAAAAGGCACTCCTGCTTCCCCGCCTACTCCCCGTCC
>CAZNGC010000122.1:0-4059 GCA_964572435.1 uncultured Planctomycetales bacterium
GGGAACCTGAAGGGGTAAGAGGGCTGAGCTCGGCAGCCAGCTTATGGGTGGTTGCCGGGATCGGATTAGCGGTCGGTTGCGGGTTCATTAAACTTGCGGTTTATACAACCGTCCTGGTGCTGTTGGTTTTGTATTTATTGCGCTATATGGAGAATCGGCTTCTAAAGGAACCCGGGAAAGAGCAGAAGCCGCTTTAGAAGCGGTTTCCTGCCCGGATGAACCTTGAACTCAAACAAGGAGGTGGATATGGCTTTTAAGAAAAAGCTTGAAGACAAAACCTTGGATGTGGACGCCGCGATGCAGGGTAATCTGAGTTTTAAAGACCCGGTTAATCTGCGCATCAACGGTAAGTTCGAGGGCAATCTCGATACGCGAGGCAATCTTACCATAGGCTCTGCAGCGATGATCTGCGCCGATATCGTCGGAGACAATATAATCGTAGGGGGCAAGGTTAAAGGCAAGATTACCGCCAGGGAAAGGCTTACCCTGCTTCCGCAATCCGTTGTCGAGGGGCATATTTATCCGGCCAGGCTGAATGTAGCGGAAGGAGCTATATTGGAAGGGCAGTGTTCGATGCTGCATGATTTCCTCAATCCGGAACAGCTGGCGAGATACCTGGAAGTGGAATTGAATTCGATAATCGAATGGGCTAATTCCGGGAAGGTCCCCGGGAACAAGGATGGGGAAGACTGGAAATTCGAGCGTAAGGAAATCGATAATTGGGTTGCCGAGGGTAAAATAGGGAAATAACCGACATGCCGGAAGATAAATTGCTTACAGTCAGGGATGTATCGCTTATGCTGGGTGTTTTTGAAAAGGATGTCCTGGATCTGGCGGAGAAAGGCGTAATCCCGGCGTATAAAATAGGCGGCCTGTATTTGAGGTTCAAGAAAGAGCAGGTGGAGCAATACAGGAAGAGCCATCAGCAGAAACATCCGGAGTCAAGGATAGAAGAGAAGGATACGCTGGTCGGCAGATTGCGCGATTTTCTTTATTTCAACGATTTTTATATTCTCGCCGTCTTCCTCATCGGCCTTCTTGTTTTTCTTGTTTACCGTGGGTTATAACTCATTCCTTTTCTACCGCAATCCTCTTGCGAAAAAGCATTTTGGATGTTGCGATTAACTTTGTGAGAAAATTCGATGGCATTTTCCGGTTTAGATATCTACAAATTGCTGCCTAAGACAAATTGCAAACAATGCGGTTTTGCTACTTGTTTGGCTTTCGCGATGCAGCTGGCTAAAAAGTCCGCGGCTGTCGATAAATGCCCTTTTGTAAGCAAGGAGTCGAAAAATATCCTCCAGGAACAGGCGCTTCCTGCGATAAGGCCGCTGGTCATAGGCACCGGAGGGTCTAAGTTTGAGATCGGCAATGAAACGGTGATTTTCAGGCACGAAGAGAAATTCCGTAATCCCCCGGGGATAGGGTTTATTATCGATGACGGGCTCTCTGATGATGAGATAGGCCGGCGGATAGAGAAGATAAAGCAATTCACTTTTGAACGCGTGGGGCAGACGCTGGAAGTGAACCTGGTCGCGGTTAAGGCAAACAGCGGGGCGGAAAGGTTTTTGGAGGCCCTTGACCTGGTAACCGCCAATACGCTGCTGCCGATAATGCTGATTTCCGACGATCCCGGTATTTTAAGGCAGGCTGCTTCGGCGTTTTCTTCGCGCAAACCGCTGATTTATCGTGCGACAAAAGAGAATTTCAGGCAGCTCGCGCAGATTGCCGTGGAGTTTTGCCTGCCGTTGGTTGTTTCCGGGGACATCGGAGAAATAGCTTCCATGGCGAATGAGCTTAACGGTATGGGGGTAAAGGAATTGGTCCTGGATACCGGGATTAAACCCGTGGCGGAGAAGATATGGGACCTGACGCAAATCCGCCGCCAGGCGCTCAAGAAATCGAACCGCAGCCTGGGTTATCCTGTCCTGGCTGTCGCTGACAAAGATGACCCTTATGAAGAGGCGATCGAGGCAGGCGCGTATATAGCAAAATATGCCGGGATCGTTTTGGTCAGGAATGTTTATGACTGGGAGGCCTTGTCGCTATTGACTCTCAGGCAGAATATATATACTGACCCGCAAAAACCCCTGCAGATAGAGCCTAAATTGTATTCAGTGGGCAAGGCTAACGGGGATTCTCCCGTGCTGGTGACGACCAATTTTTCTTTGACTTATTATACGGTCCTGGGAGAAGTAGAGGCAAGCAAGGTCCCTTCTTATATCTTAAGCGTGGATACCGAAGGGATGTCGGTTCTGACTGCCTGGGCGGCGGAGAAGTTCAACGCCGAATCAATCGCCAAGTCCATCGATAAATACGGGGTTGGTTCCGTAGTCAGGCATAAAAACTTAGTTATCCCGGGATATGTCGCTATCTTGAGCGGGGAATTGGAAGAACAAACTGGATTTAAGGTAATTGTCGGGCCGAAAGAAGCAGCGGGACTCCCCGCGTTCTTGAAGAAACTGAATTGAGTCAACCTATGCAAAAGTATAAAGTTACCTTTTTCCCTGACAACAAGACGGTTATGGCCGAAAAGGATAAAACTGTTCTTTCCGCGGCCATCTCCGCCGGAATCTTTATAAATTCAGCCTGTGGAGGCGACGGGATTTGCGGAAAATGCAAGGTTTTTATCAGGAGCGGGGAGGTCGGCGAACAGTTTAATGGCGCAATAAGGGAAGATGAAAGGAAAAAAGGGATATATTTGGCCTGCCTGACGAATATCCAAAGCGACCTGGAAGTCGAGATTCCGGATAGCTCGCGCATGAATTTCGATGTACCGGGCCAGTACAGCGCAAACGCACAATTGGATGGTTTGTATTCCGGAGTTGAAGATACCCATCCGGTGGAACCGGAATTTGAGAATGACGCGTTCGCGCATTCCCCATTCACTTCGAAGATATACCTGGAACTTTCCGCCCCCACTCTTACGGACAATATAGGCGATCTGGAAAGAGTTTACCGCGCCCTGCGCGCTCACGCTCAGTTCCCGGCGGTGCAGACCGGATTATTCAATATACGCCAGATAGGGGAATTATTGCGGGATTCAGGATGGAAAGTTACCCTTACACTCGGCAGGCGCAACGACGCAGTGGAAATAATACTGGTTGAATCGGGGGATACGACTTCCCGTAATTTCGGTTTTTGTTTCGATATCGGGACGACAACGATTACCGGTCAATTGGTGGATTTGAATTCGAATAAAGTTTTAAGTACCAAAGCGGCTTATAATCAACAGGCCGCTTTCGGCAACGACGTGATTACGCGTATAGTTTATGCCGGCCAAGGCGACGGACTTGAAAGATTGCATGAAGCTGTTTGCGGTTCGATCAACCGGATAATACTCGGGTTGGCGAAGGAAAACGGAGTTGACCTGAATGACGCCAATTGCATAGTTTGTTCCGGTAATACCACGATGATCCATTTGCTTTTGAGCGTGGACCCAGCTCATATACGCAAAGAACCGTATGTCCCTGCCGCGAATTTTCTGCCGGTCCTGCCGGCGACAGAGGCGGGAATAAATATTAACCCCAGGGGGCTGCTCTATTGCGTTCCCGGCGTCTCCAGCTATGTCGGCGGAGATACTACTGCCGGCGTACTTTCCAGCGGGATTTACCGGAGAGAGGAGATTTGCCTGCTTATCGATATCGGCACAAACGGCGAGATTGTCCTGGGGAATAAGGATTTTCTGGTTGCCTGCGCAGCTTCCGCAGGCCCGGCTTTTGAAGGCAGCGGCGTAACCAGCGGTATGCGCGCAAGCAGAGGCGCCATACAAAATGCAGATATCGGCAAAAACGGCTCGCATGTAAATTATTCCGTAATTGGAGACATCAAGCCCCAAGGCATATGCGGTTCAGGTTATATCGATCTTTTAAGCTCCATGCTGGCCTCCGGGATAATCGACAAAAGCGGCAGGATCAAGATCGAAGGAGAACGTATACGCCGGTCGGATAACGGGAAAGAATTCGTGGTATGCACTCGGGAAGGATCAGGATGCCTTTCTGACATAGTTATCAGCGAGGCGGATATCGAGAACCTGAAACGTTCTAAAGCGGCGATATA
>CAZNGC010000123.1:0-4008 GCA_964572435.1 uncultured Planctomycetales bacterium
CGCTAATCAACTCCAGATCCCCGCCGTTAATCATGAATAAAACCATCTGTCTTATGCTCATTCCATCCCCCTTTTGAGATGTTATTGGATAATAACGAGGATCAATCCTTCTTGGTTTTTATATCCTTTGCCAAGATAATTGCTTCCGCCACCTCGCGCATGGATTTACGCATATTCATACTCTGTTTCTGGATCAGGCGGTACGCCTCCGAAGGGGCGACGTTCGCGTCCTGGGAAAGTATATCTTTGGCCCGCTCGATAAGTTTGCGCGTAGTCAGCGCTTCTTCCGCGGAACGGCAGCGCAGGTCCAACTCCGCATTCTCGATCGCGATCGCCGCCTGGTTGGCTAAAGCGACCAGCAAATCCAATTCATTCTTGGAAAATTTATGTTTTTTGGAAGTATAACAGTTGAGTACGCCGATAACCCTTCCCTTTACCGCCAGCGGCACGCAGACCAAAGAACACAACCCTTCTTTCTTCGCCACGTCCTGATTCAAATAACGTTTATCGTCTTTAACGTCCGGGATACAAATCAATTTGTTCTCTTTGGCAGCCACTCCGGCAATGCCTTCTCCCAACGGAATATTCGGCTTCTTGTTATAAGCCTCGGATATCGACTGCGTTGCCTTAACTACCAGCTCTTTCCTGTCCGGGTCCAATAACATCAAAGAAGAAATCTTGGAATTCATCACTTCGGCGGTCACCTGGACCACCAAGCGCAACAATTCCTCCAGGTACATACCGGAAGTAATCAAATTAGCTACCTTTGAGATCGCCTCGATCTGTTTTACGTAAACTTGGAAATTATCCTTTTTCTTGACGGCCATTTTTAATTTTCTCCAGAAATTTTTTAATCCTGCCCAAAGCCTCTTTTAAATTCTCCAGGCTGGAAGCGTAGGATATCCTTATGTAACCCTCGCAGCATTCTCCGAACGCGGTACCCGGGACAACCGCGACCTTCTCTTCTTCCAGCAGCCTGCGCGAAAAATCCATGGAAGACAAACCCGTGCTTTTTATCGAGGGAAACATATAAAAAGCGCCCTGCGGCCGGGAACATTTCAACCCCAGGTTATTCAACTCCGTGGTCATAAACCGGCGCCTGCGGTCGTATTCCCGCTTCATCTGATCGCATGAACGCCTGCCGCTGGCCAGGGCCTCCGCGGCAGCCATCTGGCTGGTAATCGGCACACACATGATCGTATACTGGTGGATCTTGGTCATCGCCGCGATGAGCTCTTTCGGCCCGCAAGCATAACCCACCCGCCAACCGGTCATCGCGAAGGACTTGGAAAACCCGTTAAGATAAACCGTGTTTTTCTTCGCCCCGGGCAGCGACGGAAAAGCGGTATGCCCGAAATCATAAGTCAGATCGCCGTAGACCTCGTCGCTTATGCACAATATACCGTGCTTGAGTAAAACCCTGTTGATTCCCTCGAGCTCATTGCGGCGGTAAGAAACTCCGGTAGGATTCGCCGGATAATTAAATACGATTGCTTTGACCTTTTTATCTATATGCCTTTCCAGAAGCTGCGGCGTCAATTTCAACCCATTCCTGGAGGTATCGATATAAACAGGCGCACCTCCCGCCAGTTCGGTGACCGGGCCGTAAGAAACATAACTTGGCACCGGGACAAGCACCTTGTCCCCGGGATTAATAACCGACCTTAAGACAAGGTCGACTGCCTCGCTGACACCCACAGTAATCAGTATCTCTTCATCCGGACAGTAATCCAGGCCAATCTTGTTTTTCAGATAACGGTGCAAACCCAGGCGCAGTTTGTAAAGCCCTTTATTCGATGTGTAACTGGTAAACCCCTGCTCCAGGGAATATATCCCAGCCTCGCGTATCTGCCAGGGAGTGACGAAATCCGGCTCCCCTACCCCCAGGGATATGACATCTTTCATCCCCAGCACCAGGTCGAAAAAAGCCCGGATCCCGGACGGCTGCATTCTTTCCACTACCTTCGATATCTTCATGTTTATATTACGGCTGTTCTTCCCTTAGCCGACATTCAAACGGCAATATCCTGTTTTAATAGGAAATGGCTATTCTTTTGTTCTCTTCCGCCCTATGTTTTAAAATCACACCGTCTTCTTTATATTTCTTGAGCAGGAAATGCGTGGCTGTGCCGCGGACATTCTCCATGCAGGAAAGTTTTTCTGCCACAAAATTGGAAACCGCGTGCAGGTTTCTGCCTTCCACCACCACCAACAAATCATATGTACCGCTGATCAGATAGCAGCTGGAAACCTCCGGGAACGAATAGATACGTTCGGCGATCTTTTCAAAACCAAGATCCTTCTGGGGAACAATGTTCACTTCGATCAACGCCTTGACCTCGGATTCATTGTCCCTGACCAATTCCCTGTTGATTACCGCCTTGTATTTTAATATAGCGCCTTCCTTCTCGTATTTCCTGATCGCCTTTTTCACCTCATCCGGCTTCCTGTGAAGCATTTTCGCTATATCTTCGACGCTTGCCCGGCAATCTTTTTCCAAAATTTCCAATATCTCATCCATCTTTCCGTTCCCCCTTTAGTAAATACGCCAAACCGGAATTACCCGGCAGCCTGCTGCCTACTGAATCCCCCGTTTCCTTACCGAACCCGGGAATAACGCCAAACCGAAAATAACCCTGCTTTATTCTGCCTATGTCGATATTTAAGGGGATAATTAAGAAATTATATACCACTAAAGATGGGGGGTCAAGGTATTAATGGGGACAGCGGCCGTTACAATGGTCGCTGTCCCCATTACCCTATTTTAACTCTTCCGGGTGATGCTTTACCACTTTAGCCTCAACCATATAAATTACGTCTTCGGCTATATTGGTAGCGTGGTCGCAAATACGCTCCAGGTACCTGGCAATTAACAGTAGCGCCCCCGCGCGTTCAGCGGTTTTCGGATCGCGCACAAGATATTCATTGACCAGTTCATCCTGTACCAGATTACGCAGTTTATCCGCTTCGGCGTCCGCCAGGGCCACCTTTCTGGCAAGCTGGGCATCCTTTCTTATGAAAGCATCGATGGCATTCCGCACCATATCCTGGGAAACCTGGGAAAGCTTAGGAATATCCACCAATGGCTTGAGCAGAGGCTTTTCCATCAAACCCAGGGACCTCTGCGAGATATCCACGGCAATATCGGCGATACGCTCAAGCTCCGCGTTGATCTTCATCCCGGTGGTAATATACCTTAGATCCCCGGCCATCGGCTGATGCAGGGCTATAAGGTCAATGCACTTTTCGTCTATCGCCAGTTCAAGTTCATCAACTTTGCTATCCTGCTCGATTACCTCCCGGGCCATCTCTTTATCGCGCGCCTTTAAAGACTCGATAGATTTAAATATCGACTCCTGGGCAAAAACCCCCATTCTCAATATATCCTTATGCAAATCCCTCAATTCCTCATCAAGATGCCTCAACATCACAACCTCCTTTTTTCAGGGACGGTTCTCAAAACAAAGGAAAAGTGTCCCTTTTTAGGGGACAGTTCTGCTTTGAGTTGAGAACCGTCCCTAACCGTATCTGCCGGTAATGTAATCTTCGGTTCTCTTGTCTTTAGGGCTCATAAAGATTTCCTGCGTTTTCCCGAATTCCACCAGCTCGCCCAATAACATAAACCCCGCCTCATCAGAAACACGGGCCGCCTGCTGCATATTATGCGTAACGATTATAATCGTGTAATCCTTTTTTAATTCGCGCATCAATTCCTCGATACGGCCGGTAGCTTGGGGGTCAAGCGTAGAACACGGTTCGTCCATAAGCAGGATATCAGGCTTAACCGCGATGAGCCTGGCAATACAAAGCCTCTGCTTCTGTTCTAACGACAGATTGAGGGCGGATCTATTAAGCCGGTCTTTAAGTTCATCCCACAATAAAACGGATTTCAGGCTGTCCTCCACTATTTCGTCAAGCCTTATCCTGGAGACCCTGCCCGCATGTACTCTCTGGCCGAAAACGATATTTTCATAAACCGATAAGGGAAAAGGGTTCGGCCGCTGGAAA
>CAZNGC010000124.1:0-3999 GCA_964572435.1 uncultured Planctomycetales bacterium
CCGGTTATCGGCTGGGTTGTACTGTCTGAAAGATGCCGCCTGATACAGCGATAATCTATGCTATCTGTACCTGTAACAATATCCCCTTCAGCATATACCATACCTGTTGACCAGGTGATTTTTTCATAAGGAGTCAATCTCCGCCAGTAAGTAGCCCAGGATGCTCCGCTTATCGGCTGGGTCTCTGAACTGGAGGTGTGCCCAAGTATACATATATAATCATTGCCGTCACTGCCTAAGACCACATCCGAATGTATCCCGTTCTTAACCCAGTGTATACTTCTGCTATCAGTACTATTGATCTGAATCCTGGATATAGGCTGGGTAATCTCCTTCCATTTGCCCTGGCTAATGCTATAGTGCCAGGGATTGGTATAATTTATCCCGGAGAGAAGCTGTATTTCTGCGCCCGTGCCGTCAGGATCATAAAGAATAAAACCGGTATTCTCGGTATAACGCGGGCAGTCTGCCAGCCTGGTCCAGACAGGCGTGCCGCTTAACGGCCCCAGGCGCCAGAATGTCTGGTAATTCATGATGTCGGCGCGGTTATAGCAGTAATAAGGCATTGCCGCGTAGATATAATCCCCTGAACCCGGCCAGAACATGTTGGACGCGCTGTACATCCTTGCCTCATAGCCTGCGGTACTTTCAGCCGGGATAGGAAGGTCTGCTGTTGTCACATCCCAGGCATCCGCGGATATATTATACTGCCAGATAGTGCTGGTTGTTTGTCCCCTGCAGGCATAAAGATAATTGCCTGTGCCCGGATAAACCAGCCGGCCTCCTGCCTCCACTGTTGCCGGAGCGCTGGAACCGCCTTTCCAGACACCGGAGGTGCCGATTGTCGGGTCGAAAATCAGGAAATCTGTAGACGCTCCTCCTAAAAGAACATACAGTTTGCCTGCTTTTGTGGAAATTATGCCTGTAGCGCACATTGCCGCGCCATACTCCGCGCCTTTGGAAAGGGAAGTAAAAGCCGCCCAGGTATCTGTCGAGGGAGTATATTTGAATACCTGTTTCGAACCTTCTCCGCGAAGAGCAAAAACCGCCTCTCCGTCCCAGGCAAGGGCGCAGCCGGCAGCAGCAGGCGCGGGAAGCGGCTCAAGCATGGTCCACTTACCGGTTGCCGGGGTGAACTTTCCGAATTGCCTTCCGTCGCCTGTGGCAAACAAACAGTATATGACAGTGCCTGCCCTGCAAAAGACGGTGAAACGGTCAGGCCTGGGTTGGGCAGGCAAAGTAAGCCATTCGCCAAGAGTTGAAGCAAAAGGGTCGGCAACTGAAGGGGTTACCTGAACTACCGCGTCAGCCCCGCTGCCGTCAACAACCACCTTCTCCATCTCTCCTTTGTTAAAATCCGTATCCGTGGTATCGGTCAGAGTGCCTGTCTTCGGAGAAAGGGTCAGATACCCGGTATCCGTAGCTACCGTGGCATTATCGTCTTTTGAATAATAAGAGCTCCAGCTTGACTGGTTAGTCGGATGCACTGCGCTCGATGAAGACTGGCCGTCAATCCATGTGCTCTGGCTGAAGGTATAAAGCTCATCCGCGCTGTCAGAGCGGTCTCCAGATAAGCACAGCCCAAGAACCAGCACTGCCAGGCATATACCTATATATTTATGTCTTAACCTGTGCCAAAACACTTTACTTCTCCTTTGCCTGGGACTTCTCATCCAGGGCTTTGATAAATTCCTCGGACTCTTCTATTTTATCCACCTTCGGGTCGTACTCAAAATAATCCCTGTATATCCTGCAAAGCTGTTTCTCATAACGCAGGGCGTCCGGGTTCTTCAAACCGTTATCCACCCTGTTAAGGAACATTTCGTTCTTCAAGCTAAAACTTCCTCTCAAACGCTCAAAAGCATTCTCCATAGCCATGTAATAATCCATGAACCTGGAACTCTCGCACAGTTTCCCCAGGTCCAGGATAACCTGCATCAGGCCGATATCCCCGATCACGCTGTTGTAATCGGTCATTACCGCGACCATATCCCTCTGCTTGACGGCGTCTTTTTTATCAACCGCCTGGCGGTAAAGATTATTCAGCAGGAAAAACACATTATCCAGTTCATCCTTGTATTCATTGGTGCGCTTGATCATCTTTTCATAAACCAGTTTCCTGGTAGATTCAAAATCACCGGCTATCTTTTTCTCCGCCTCTATCTTGTCCCCGGGGCTCTTTTTTGCCTTATCCGCGGGCAAAGAAGCAGCGGCATAAACCTGTCCTGCGCCAAATAACAAAAACAGGGCTATATATACCGCAACCTGCCTCATTGGCTGCCTCCTGCCTGGCTTTCGATAAGCTTTACCTGCACTGTCACCGAAAGTTTATCCAGGGCAAAAGCGTTATCCGGGTCTTCCGGGTATACCTTATATGTACCTTTGGCCAGCTTATGCCCTACCGAACGCTCCGGGCTCATATCGAGCACCTGGGTCTCTTTGCCGTTAGCCTCTACCTTAACCATGGAAAAAGCCTTGGATATCCCGCCATCCACATAGACAACTTCCGCCTCTGCCGGGATCAGCACCCCCTGGGAAACCTTCGTATTGCCTATCTTGCTGCCGCTTATTTCATAAAAAGGCAGAGGCGCTTCCTGTGCTTCGGACTCGGACGCAGAGCCACTGTCCTCGGAAGAAACGGTTCCTGATGATTGGATTGAAGAAGCTGCCTCGGAAGCTCCGATTACGATTACGCCGGAAGAATCCGCGCTTTCGCAATAAGCTGCATAAGGTCCGAAAAATAATAAAGCGCTGCAAATTATTGCCTTAAGCGTCTTCATTTTAAGGCCATCTCCTTGGTCACGATATTAAACATCCTCTCCACGCTTTTATCGATCTTGATATCCAGGGGGTTATCCCTGGGGTTATACTCCGCGTCAAGCATCTTGACCACCTTTTTCACCGGTATCTTCTTGTCGGAAAGCCTGAAACTTATAATTAACTGCCTGACATAAGCCAGCTTATCGGCCATATTCTGTTTATTCCACCAGTACCCGTCGTTCTTGCTCTCCTCTACCGGAAGCTGCTCATAAGCGGCTATATCGGAGATGGAAACCAGCTTCTGCGCCTCCGTAACCAGCAGATCCGGGTCAGGGACGCTGGGAGCTGGTTTGCCGGCAAGGGCCGCGCTAACAGGCAAAAAAGAAATGCAAAAGAATATTAAAACCGCATGCAATAACCCGGCGCCAAAGCTCATAGCTTCTCCTTCGCCTTTTTGTTCTTTTCTTCCAGTTCCTTAAGCCGCATTGCCGTAACCTTGTAAGAGACCATATCCGCGCGGTATTTCTCTTCCAACTCCCTGCTCAATTCTTTTTTCGTAGCCATGAGGTCTTTCACGAAAACCTCGTCCTTTTCCATGCTGGCTTCCTTTATTTCACGCTTCAAGCCCACGTTGCCCGTGATAAGAAACCCGCTTGCTGCGACAAATAAAAAAACGAAAACAGCCAGGGCATAAACCAGCCTATTTTTCTTGCCCCCGGATAAAGGCTGCTCCGGATTTCCCTCCGGCTGCTCCTGGGTCGTTTCCGCGGACGACCTGGAAATCTCTTTTATCTTTTCCACAAAATCTTCGCTGCCTACGACAGAAGCCCTGTACATCCTGTTTTCAAAAGCCTCCAGGTCGGCCTGCCCGGCGTTTTCCGCAAACCCCCGGTATAAAGCGCCGTTTTTCCCCGGGTCCGCTGAAAGCAAACCAAGGACCTCATCGCAATCAATATTGGCCAGAATATTCTTTTCCGTTTCCGCTTTTATATATGCTGGATAACTGCTCCATTTGTAGCTGCCCAACTGTATTGAAGGATTATCCTTAAGAATAATGCGGTGCACGAAACGGGTTATCTCAAGCAGATAACTTTTCTTCTCAACCAGTATAGCCTTGAACCTCTCTTCGAAAAGGTGGCCTCTCTTTTCATACTTTTTGTTGTAATATTTGGTGTAATTGGCGTTTACATCGTGCATGATCCGGGAAACGGTAAACTGCTGGGAAGGCTCGATGAGCAG
>CAZNGC010000125.1:0-3994 GCA_964572435.1 uncultured Planctomycetales bacterium
GGGTTCACTCACGCAGGTGCAGAAACCTGTGCCTGCAGTCCTGTTATTCCCGGGAGGCAGCCGGCAGCCTGGCGAACGTTTTTAAGTATTCTAAGCAGAAGGATAAATAAATATGCAGGATAACTTTGTCAAGAAAATGGCGGATTTTGAGACTCTCCTGGGTTATTACACCAGCAGGGTAATTTGCCGGACGCTCATTCCTCCGGAGCATGTCTACTTTTCCCTTACCAACAGGTGCAACTTAAGATGCAGGATGTGCGAGATAGCTAAAGATGCCACATCCGAAGATGCTGAGTTGTCCACAGAGAAGGTCAAGGAGATTATCCTGCAGATAAAGGATATGGGTATCAAACATATCATTTTCTCCGGCGGGGAGCCGCTTTTAAGGAAAGATTTGGTAGAGATAATAAGGTTTGCCCGGCAGGCGGGAATTGAAATGGCGGATTTGATTACCAACGCTACATTGTTCGATGAGGGCATGGCGGAGAAACTGGTCGAGGCAGGGCTTACGCATATCGGTATATCGATAGACGGTTTATCCCCGACAAGCAGCAGGATCAGAGGCCCGGGAGTTTTCGAGAAGGTAGTGGAGAACATAAACAGCCTGAATCGATATAAGGACAGTCACGGCCTAAATTTACCGAGCATAGGGATAAACTTTACAATTATGGGGGAGAATATCGGGGACATGCTTCCGTTGGTCGGTTTGGCCAGGCAGATGCGTTGTTTGTTTGTGTCCTTTCAGCCGGTACTTTTTAATAATACCAAGATGTATATGAACGGGAAGAACGCGCTTTGGCCGGATTCCCGAAAGATAAAACAATTGAAAAAGGTGATCGGTGAACTCCTTAAATTCAAGAAGGACCCCGGAGGGGACAACGTTTTTACGGACGCCGACGTGCTCAATTCTCTTCCGGATTATTTCCTGGGGAAAAGGCCGGCTGCCGATTTTAAGTGCTACGAGGCGATAAAGAGGATAGTGATTACCTGTGAAGGAAAACTGTGGAGCTGCCAGGGGATTTTAGGCGATTTGAATAAAGATACTCTTAACCGGATATGGAACTCGGAAAGGACTAAAAAAGCCCGCCAGGATATAAAAAAATGCAAAAGGCATTGTTTGCAGGACTGTGTTTATTTCCCTTCCGATATTACCAGGATCGCCAAGCAGATTACTCGGCCAAACTTCTTGACTCTTTCCACCTGGAAAGATGAGCCGCGCAAGAAATTGATCGGCAGGATAGACGCCTATATCAGGATCCTCTCCGAAGACAGGGGGAGCGGGGGGAATTTATTATCAAGGTTTTCGCGAAGGCGCGCCGTAAAGAACGCCCGCGATAAACTGGCCGGGGTAAAAGGGTATTTCTTGAATCGTTATACCCCTCTTTGCCGTCTTTCCGGAAGGCTTTAGCCGTTTTAATCAAGGAGGTTTATTCGGAAAATGAACATACTTAGAGAGTTTGAAAGCAATCTGGCATATTATTTTTCGGAAATCATGGAAAAGCCCATGGCCAAGCCGCGCTGGATATATTTAAGCTTAAGCCATAAATGTACATATAACTGCCAGATGTGCGGGGTGGTTAAGATACTCAAGGGTTATGAATTGCGCGCGGAGGAGGTAAAGAAGATTTTCGACGAGATATCCGCCTGGGACTGGGATTTTACCGTGGTGATCACCGGCGGCGAGCCTTTCTTGAGGGAGGATATCTTTGAAATATTCAAATACGGCCATAAATTGAAGTTGAATATCGAAGTAGTCAGTAACGGGTCATTGATAAACCAGGATAAGGCGGGAAAGATTATGTCTTCCGGTTTGAAGAATATCGCTATTTCCCTGGATGGCGCTAAAGAGCAGACGCATGACTTGATCAGGGAAAGAAACGCTTTCAGGAAAGCGACGGAGGCTTTAAGGCTGTTGGTTGAAGCTAAGAAAAAATCCGGAGGCGGGCCCCAGATATCGGTATGGACTACTATTATGAAAGAAAACGTAAGGGAGCTTTACGATATTATCCCCCTGGTCAAGGATTTGGGAGTGGAATGTCTGGTTTATCACCCTGTGATAGTGGCGCAGGAGGACATGCAGAACACTTCTCCCAACGCGCGCTTCTGGCTTGATGCCGGGGATATCGAAGAGCTGAAGCTCCAAATCGATAAAATTTCCGGATATCAGAAAAAGAACGGGTTGGTGGCTTTTTTGCACGATCCGTATCTCTGGATCAAGCATTTTCAGGGCCAGTTGACCAGGGGCGAGTGGAAGTGCAACCCATTTGTTTTTACCAATATCGGGCCTGACGGCGAAGTGCGCAGCTGCGGGTCGGCATTCGGCAACATAAAAAAGTCTACGTTCGAAGAATGCTTGAATACCGAAGAAGCGCGCAGGGCAAGGCATATCATGAAAAGCTGCGCTAAGCCTTGCCTGCAGACATGTTGGGCAAATCCGCAAGCGGACTCGCTGTCCGGTATTGTCGATGGACTGGTTAACAATTTGAAAAATAATGGCATCGATAAGGAGTCCAGGCGCAAGCTTCTTTCGGGGGCGCTGGATAGGCTCGTATATTACGAGGAGTTGTTGAAAAATGCCCAATAACATAAAAGAAGTCATATTCTCCATAACCAGCAGGTGCAACTTGAGATGCCGGATGTGCGATATCCCGTCGGCTGGGATAGAAGAGCTGACCACGGAAGACTGGAAGCTGGTGATCAAAGACGCCTCTCGTTTAGGTGCGCAGACAGTTGTTTTTAGCGGCGGAGAGCCTTTGCTTAGGGATGATATTTTTGAACTGATCGCCTTCTCCAGAAAGAATAACTTAAACGCCTGCGTTACATCCAACGGCCAGATGATTAGTGACCAGGTTGCCGGACGGCTTTATTCTTCAGGTGCCAATGTGGTGAATATTTCAATAGAAGGAAGCAGGGAAACACACGATTCCCTGCGCGGGCCGGGAAGTTTTGAAAAAGCGACCGTCGGCCTGGCGAACCTGAAGAAAAACAATATCGAGTCCACGGTAGCCGCTACAGTCTCCAGGTATAATTATAAAGACCTGCTTTGCGTCCTTGGAATAGCCAGGGATTACGGGGCTACTACCGTCAGGTTGCAGCCTTTTAACACGATATTCTTAAAAGACCAGAGACGCAAAAAAGAGTTTTTGATCGGCAGAAAAGACGTATCTTCCGTGGAGGAAATAATAAAAAAGTTCATAATCTTGGCCCGGGAGTATAAGATAGCGGTTAACCCGGCGGGTTACCTTTTACGTATCCCGGCGTATTTAAGCGGCCAGAATTTTTATCCCAAGAGCTGCGCGGCACTATGGTATTCTTGCCCGATAAATCCAAATGGGGATCTCTTCCCATGCTGGATAGAAGGTTCGAACAAAAAACTGATCGGCAATGTCAAAAAGGAGGGGCTGTATAACCTCTGGTTTTCGGAAAAAAGGTTTAAGACAATAGGCTCGATTGTGAAAAATGGCTGCAGGGGGTGTTTGATGAGTTGTTATGACGAAGCGTTTGACCGCAAGATGTTTAAAGAGGCGGTTATCCATAATGCCAAGAAGATAAAGAAGATTACCAACTTCAGGAAGGTGGCTGATAAAATGCTGCAGTCTTTGAAAGGCCAGGGCACGCGGATGAAATTGAGGTATAAATTTTATATTTCCTACCGCGGGTCGTTCCGCGGCATACTTGCCAGGAGATTGCGCAGGTTCTTTTCCCGGCAGGAAGCGCAAACGCAGGGTAAGGCAACCCCGAAAGACTTGGTTATGGTTGAGATTGAAAAAGCCAAAAACAGGATTAGAAAGGAAATGCGCGCTCTATGAGAATCGCGCTGTATATACCCTGTTTTAACGCGGCGGATACCATACAACCTTGTTTGGAAGCGGTGTTCAATCAGGACAGGCTGGCAGATGACATCTTGGTTGTCGATGACGGCTCGACCGACGAGAGCGTGAGGCTTGCCAAAAAATACCCGGTCAGGGTTATACGGGATCCCGGTAATGTGGGG
>CAZNGC010000126.1:0-3957 GCA_964572435.1 uncultured Planctomycetales bacterium
CATCGAAACAACATCGCCGCCGTCTAAATCCGGCATAACTATATCAAGCAATACCAGATCCGGTTTAAGCTCCCTGATCAGCTTGAGCCCATCTTCGCCGTTTGTCGCCATAAACACCTCGAACTCGCCGGCCCTTTCCACGTTTTTCTTCACCAGGCTGCAAAAATTCTCTTCGTCGTCGATAATTAAAACTTTCTTCTTGTCCATCTTTCCCTCCTATTTAACGGCTCTCAAAGTGATAATTATCTTTGTCCCTTTCCCGGCCTGGCTTTTTATCCCGATCGACCCCTTATGCAGCTCGACGATATTGCGGCTTATCGACAGGCCCAGCCCCGTGCCTTTACCCGGGCCTTTGGTTGTAAAGAACGGATCGAACACCCTCTTCAGGTTCTCCTCGCTGATTCCGGCCCCCGTATCCTCGATCTCGACAACCACAGCTCCTTCTTTATCGATCTCACCGGGAAAACAACGCACAAAAAGCCTTCCCTTTTCGGCCATTGCGTGAGAAGCGTTCATCAACAGGTTGATAAACACCTGCATCATCTTGTTCTTGTCGATCATGGCCTTGGGCAATCCCTCGCGGATCTCCCTGATTATTACAACGTGTTTTAACTCCGTCTTTACCAGGTTCAGGCAGCTCTCCAGGACCTTGCCGATATCTTCAGGCTGCAACTCTAATTTGGCGGCCCGGGAGAAATCCAGGAGCGCGGCGACAATACCATCTGCCCGCTGCACACTGTCCTTGATCATTACCAGAGTTTCCATCTGGTCTTTTTCAGACGGGGGGACTACCTGCTCAAGGTAAGAAACCCCCTGCATAATGATCCCCAGCGGGTTCCTCATATCATGGGCCACCCCGCTTGCCAATTGGCCGATGGCCTTGAGCTTCTCCATCTGGGTCAGCTTATCCTGCATCTCCTTCAATTCCTCATAAGCTATCCTCAATTCCTCCGCTCTCTTTAATGCCTGTTCGTACAAACGCACGTTCTGCAGGGTAACCGCGCCTACCCTGGCAATATGCATAACTACGGAAGCCTCTCTTTGCGTAAAAGGCCCGGGGGATTTCTTGTCGCAGACATACAAGACGCCTAAAAACTCATCCTTGTATATCACCGGCACGCCGATAAAAGCCTTCTGCAGGAATTCTTCCTTTTTAAGCTTAACCAGGTACGACTCCCCGGACAAATCAGCGACTAACAGCGGCTCCCGGTTGCGTGCCACCAATCCGGAGATGCTCTCCATGCCTATCGATAAAACCTCGCCTGCCCGCTCGTGCTCCCAGCCCATGGCGCAGGAAAGGAGAAATTTTTGCGAATCCTTATCCCATGAAAGAAAAACAGTGCGTTCGATTGAAAGGAAATTATGCGCTGCCTCGGTAATACAGCGCACCGCCTCCTGTATGCCGAAAGCTGAAACCAACTTTTCATTGAACTTAAAAAGGAAATCTAACTCCGTTTCATACCAGATCTTGTCTTCTAAATAAGAGGTTTTCTGCGGGGCTTCGGGTTCTTGTTGCGGAGGTTTTGGGGTGCAAGGAGGATTTTTCTGGCGGAGTGAAACAGCCAGCAAATAACCAATCAGCACGCCGACCAAAAGGAATAATATGACCATAAACAATACCCTATTTCACAATCTGCCCTATTATGTCATCCAGCTGCCGGTTGAATTCATCCGGCGCCTCAACCATCAGGAAATGCCCCACTCCCGGCATTATGCGCAAATGGTATGAATCAAGGTACTTGCTGTTTATCTCCGGATAGCTCTGCCACAGGTCGGCGCTCAAGCACCACAACGGCACATGCACGTCGGCTAAAAGCGGTATTACCGGGGTATCGAAATAATTCTCGATCGTGCTGATCGCGATATCCGGGTTGGCGCGCGAGACGTTCCTTACTACCAGTTCAACCAGCCTGGGGTCTGCGTTCTTGTTGAACATTCCCCTCATAAAAGGCCCGGAATTCTTTACAAAATCTTTCTTTAGGGGCTCAATGTATTTTATTTTATCTTCCGGAGTGGGGATATACTCAAAGTTTTCCAGGGTGTCAATTGCGACCAGTCCGATCACTTTATCTTTAATCAGCCGGTTTGCCTCCAAAATTATTGTGCCGGACATGGAGTGGCCGATAAGAATAACCTTATTGGCTTTTTCCGCGTTAACTACCGCGGCTACGTCTTCACCATAGGCTTCCTGGGTATATTCCTTTCTCTGCTTGCCCGATGCGCCGTGTCCGGCCAGGTCAAGGACTACGACCCTATATTTTTTAGCAAAATACGGCACCTGCTTATACCAAACTGCCCGGCTTCCGCACCATCCGTGCACAAAAACCAGTGTCGGCTCGCCTTTGCCAAATACGGAATAAACAATCTTTGTCCCGTCTTTTGAGATAGCGGTTTTATTGTTTAAATGCAGGAGAATTAAAAATGCAACCGCTGTACAAACAACCAAAAGCCATAAAATACGAAATGTTTTTTTCATATGAAAATAAACCATCCTTTCTATCCTATTATTATATTCCTATAAATAGAAATTCCCAAACCTTTTTAGGTTTGGGATAAATGACCTTACCTCTTACCGAGGGGTGACGCTGAAGAGGGACATCCCAATTCCGAGGAAAGATTTACCCCGCAGGAATGGGGAGACTTCAGCGGCAGGACCCCAGGGTTGTATCACAAACAAAAAAGGCGCTGATTGCTCAAGCGCCTTTTTTGGTAGCATTTATACCGCCGAGAATCAAATTACGCCTCTGCGACAGTATGCAAAACCTCCGAAATAAAAGTTTGATATTTGATACCTAATTTTTGCGCCTTTTGCTTAATGTGCTCTAAGTCATAACTATTTACCCGAATATTTAAGACGGCGTCTTTTTTTCTAGCCTCAAGAGCAGCGGCTATTTCAGCAAACTTTTCTTTGCTTACACTGACATATTCCCCTCTCAGTAACGCATCTTCAGCAGCTTTTTCTTGCTTGGTCAACTTGATTTTTCTCATTAGATTTCTCCTTTTTATAAAGTTTTGTGTATTTACGGCTTGGATATAAAGTCTTTAAAAATAAATGCGTTTCCGTTTCAACGCAAGGAACTAGCCAAATATAGTTTCTATATTCAAAAAGCAGCATTTGCTGATTTTGCCTATGCGGGTTCTCTTTGAAATCTACAATCTTTGCCGTAACAATTTCTTCAAACGAAACGCCTCTTATGCGTTTCAATCTTTTACTTTTCAGCGAGTTCCATTTAAATCCCTTCATTAATTCTTTACGCAATGTATTGTATATACAATTGTATATATATTCATAACTTTTGTCAAGTTATTTATCTCCTTTGCGCGCCTCCTTCCTGACATAATTGACGTAGAAAAGAGCTTAATCTAACATGGATTAAACCTATTCAATTACCCCTCGTTTAACCTGTACAAAAATCTATATTAAGGTAGCCTCGGGGGTAAATAAAAAAAGGCGCTGATTTCTCAAGCGCCTTTTCCTCATAACACAAACGGATTTCCTTTTCCGACTAAGAGTAATTAAAGTATAGCTAACATTGAAAAAATTGTCAATACCCAATCCCTTTGATTCTTCTCTTTTCGCTTGGCACTCTTATCATCTGGCGTATTGCCTCAAAAATGTCGCCGATATCCTTGTCGTGCACATTGACCCGGCCCTCTAACTCTTTTAATTTCATTTCTAACTGCCTATTGGCTGATAAAACATAACGAAGTTTTACAAAAGCGCGCATTATCTGAATATTCACCCGCACAGCCCTCTCGCTATTCAATACACTTGAGAGCATGGCTACGCCCTCTTGAGTAAAGACATACGGTAGTTGGTAAGAAAATTTGAGTGTTTGAAGGTGGTCACAAATTGTGACCACCTCTTGTTTCTCTTTTTCTGTCAATTGAAACATAAAATCTTCTGGGAACCGCTTAATATTTCTTCTTACCGCCTGGTTCAGGATTTTTGTCGAT
>CAZNGC010000127.1:0-3789 GCA_964572435.1 uncultured Planctomycetales bacterium
AAATAGCGTCCTCGTTATCCGCGGAACACGGACCGATAACCAGGAGCATCCGGCTATCCCGGCCTTTGATCACTTTCAGGATATCCCTGTCCCTGCCTGATTTGATCTCCTTAAGCCTGGGAGACATAGGCATAAGCCTGGCTATCTCCGCCGGAGATGGTATTTTCTGCAGATATTCGAAGCCCATTTTTAGTTATTATTATCCTGCTGGATGATTTTAATTGTGGTACGCTGGCCGTCCTTCCACGGCCAAAGCATGGCGAGAATGCTGTCTGTCCCTGCGGTTTTGTAATACAGCGTCTGGCCCGGCATGATCCCGCCGAAACCGTTGACCGCTTCCTGCACTTTAAGCGGGAGCCTGTTCTTGGAAGGGAAAACCGGCTCTCCCATAAAATCCTTCAGGTGCAGGTTGAGCTTTTCCAGTTCCTGCCGGATAACCACGCCTTCAAAAAAGTTATCGCAGTCGGTGCGCAGGTCTTCGAAATTGAACTGTTTCATATTTCTTCTCAGCGAACTGAAATCCATAGCACTCTCCTTGTGGCATTATAACACGTCCGGAAATAATTGGAATATATTTTTACTCGCGGAACCGGCAGCAACCAACAAAACTCTTAGAATTCTTTATACGGCCGGCTGGTCGCGCCGACAAACCTGCTCAACTGCGCCCGGCGCTCTTCATCCAGGCCTTTAAAACATACGCCCAGCCTGAATTCATTCTCGTATGGCAGGCAGGTCTTTACCTCCGCTTCTACCTCCACGGGTTTTACTATATGCGCGGCTCCGTCCCCTGAACCGAAGAAGATGAACTTAAGCAACAGGGTAGACCATACCGGGATCTGGTGCTTCGATATAAAAGCCAGACCGATCGTGCTCAAATCCAGGGTTGTGGCCTCCATGTCTTTTTCGCCAAGCGCCTGCCTGAGGTGTTCGGGAGTGCGCACTTTATACAATATGGTCAGGTTCAAAAGCAAACGCTGGAACCTGCGCCTGTCCTTGCCCCAATAGCGATTAAACAAATATCCTCCGGATGAACTGAACGCCAGATGTTTTAACGCCGAGACAAATAAAAAACCACGGTCGAAGGGATGAACTGCACCCTTCTTACCGTGGCGGTAAGTTTACAGAGAAAGTATACACTATTTTTTGCCGTTTTTCAAGGGAGGCGCGGATATTTTGCTCCTGGACAGGTCCAGCTCTTTCAGGAATGCCGGGTCGACCTGGAACCCTGCCTTCAACACTTCATCGCAATGCCTGATCGCCGGCCCGTATTCTCCCAGGTTGAAATAATACACCGACAGGTTAAAATGCGCTGCCGCGAAATCCGGCTTGATCCTGACCGCCTCCTCCCACCAGAGTATCGCCTCCTTAACATCCCCCCTGTCCGCGTAACCGGAAGCAAGATTATTATAGGCCTCTACCAGAAACGGATCCAGATGAATGGCCCGGCGCATCATACGCATGGACTTTTCATTTTCCCCTCGCTCATAAAAAGCGTTCCCAACAAGATAATACGCCCTGGAGCAAACAACAGGATTGGCTTCGACCGATTCAAGATAGCTTCTATCCTGGCCGTCAGGCTGCGAATCTTTCCCGTATATAATATTCAACAGGCTGCAATATCCGGATAAATACTCCGGATTGTACTTTACCGCACGAAAAAACTCATTCGCCGCCTCGGATTTGTTCCCTGCCGCCGAATACAACCTGCCCATATTGTTATGCACCATGAAACTTCCGGGCGTATATTTGAGGATATGCCGGTAAAGCCGCATCGGGCTTTCCCAATAAGGATTCTGTTTTACAGTCAGATAAGAATACCCGCAAAAGATAAAAGCCAGGGCCGCTATGGCTGAAAAGCTCCGCGCGTACCCGCCTCTGGATAATGAATGCAATGACCTGCCGAGAAGAAGGAAAAACCCGATACCCGGAAGATAAAGCCAGTGTTCGGCCATATAAAAAGAATTAGCCGGATAAACACTGTTAACCGGCAGGAGGGCGATAAAAAACCAGAAAACCGCGAAACTGAACATCGGGTCGCTCTTCCTGCGCTTAAAAGCGTAAGCGATGAGTAAGATCGCCGCCGCCATTCCGCACAACACCAGAGGATGCGCCGCGCTGAACTCCGCGTTTCCGTAATCCATATGCAAATCGTACGGCGCGAACAAGAGGCGCAGGTACTGGGCAATGGCTGCGAAAAACCCCGGCACCCTTCTGGCGACCGGCCAAAATCCCAGAAAGAATGATTTCAGGCTCATAAACCTGAAACACAGGTAAACTATGGAGATAGCCAGCGGAGCCAGCAGTCCGGCTAATTTTACCCTCACCCCGAAAATATAGTGGTAAAGCAATATTAGCGGAACGATGATCAGGGAATTCTCTTTTGAAAGAAAAGCCAGCAGGCAGGCGAAGAAAACTAAAACAGAATAAGCAAGCCTCCGGGAACGGGTATTTTTGATGTAAAAAACCAGGCAGAGCAGTATGAATAACGCGGACAACAGGTCAGCCCGCCCGGAGATGTAAGCGACAGCCTCTGAATTTACCGGGTGGACGCAAAACAGGATCGCGCTAAAGAAAGCCAGCGGGATATTTGAAAAAAGCAGCCCGAGCAGGAAATAAACCGCCAGGGCAACCAGAATATGCAGGATAACGCATGTCAGATGGTAACCAAAGGGGTTCAATCCCCAGAAAGAATAATCGATCAGGCAGCTAAACACCTGCAGCGGGCGGTAGAAATTCAGGACCACGGATGCCCCCGCCCCGGAGTCGCCGGTAAAAATAATCCCCGCCCTGGACCAATCCTTGACATAGGCATTGTTGATTACAAAGGCCTCGTCGTCCCAGAGAAAATCCCCGCTTAAGGAATTGGCATAAACAAAAAATCCTGAAATGGCTATCAGGATTATCAAAATTACGTGAATATATCTTTGGGGAAGGATCGCGGACATTAAGCTACTGAATGTTCAGGAGATTCAGGCCCGTGGACGGATCGATATCCTTGAGCGCCTTTACCCCTTTTAGCTCGAAGACAACCGCCTCGATCACCAGGAATACTTTGGACTTGCCCCTTACGCATCCGGTCAAAGACTTGCTCTTTTTACCCATGCTGCTGTGTATATGTATCTGCGGGCCTTTTGAATTCATAAAAATAGTGCCGATGCCCATCACCTCCCAGCCGTCTTTGAAGGCCACCTTGTTCGGCTGCGGCGGGATGACCGGCCTTCTCGGCCCGGTAACCAAATCGCCCTTCCTTAACGCGCCGATAAAGATCATCGTCGCCGCCCTGATGCGCTCTTTTCTGGCAAATGCTCCGAGCTTGTCGATAAGTATATCGTTATCTTCGAATTTGAGCAGGAAAACCCTGCCTATGGAACCCTTAGTATATTTCATTTTGCATAAACTGATAGTAATCTTTCAGATAACCCAGGGACCTTAAAAATAACACGAGCAGCAGCAAAGTCACAACCAGTACCAGCGTTGTAATAAGCGCCTTCTTCTTCAGGCTGAAAGCCGGATTCGCCCAAACCAGAGGCAGCATCAGCGGGCCTGCCAGAAAAAAAGAAACCGCCAGGGTCCAGCTTTTAAAATACCATTTCTCTTTTTTATCTTCCACCGCGGGCCTTCCTGCGCGAGGCTGCCTTTTTCAAGGCCAATTTATGCTCGCTGCAGATATGCTTGGCTATAGGGGCGATTTTGCCGTCTTCATACGGGAACTCCCTGCACGTCTGCGGCTTGAATGAATAATCTACCTTATGTATGCGGCACAATCCGTCCGGATCCAGGAACACGCAC
>CAZNGC010000128.1:0-3746 GCA_964572435.1 uncultured Planctomycetales bacterium
CGGCCTGGCCGGGACCATGCAGATAATCATGTTCGTGACCTTGGGCCTACTGGTTTTTCCTTCCCATATCCTGCCGCTGGCCGGCCCGGGGCTTCTGCTCACATTTATCCTGATGGTGGTCGCCAGGCCTTTGAGCGTATTTTTTTGTTTGATCCCTTTCAAGATGAGCCTGAAAAAGAAAGCGATGGTTGCCTGGGTGGGCTTGAGGGGTTCGGTGCCGATCATCCTGGCGACATTCCCTTATATGGCGGGCATCCTGCAGGCGGATACGATATTCAACATTGTTTTCTTCATCGTTGTCGCCTCGGTCCTTATACAAGGCTCATCTATCCCGGTTGTATCCAGGATGCTCAAACTGGACGCTCCCTGGGTGAATAAGGCCAGTTATCCCATCGAATTCCAGAAGACCTCGAATATCGACGCGGAGCTTACCGATATGATCGTCCCGTATAATTCATCGGCTTCGGGAAAGATGGTCCGCGAATTGAACATCCCCGAGAAATGCCTGATTGTGCTTATCTCAAGGGATGACAAGTATGTCATCCCCGCCGGCTCCACTGTCCTGCAGGAAGGGGATGTCCTGCTGGTCCTCGCCAATGCGGAAGATTTTTCCGCTATCCAAAAAGTAATTACCAGCCTGAAATAAATTAAAACTAGTAAAGTATTTCTTGACAAACCGCGATACTATGGTATGCTTTGTATATAAAGTTATACTTTTCATACAAGTTATACGAAGGATACATTTATCCGTTTAAAACAGGGAAAAGGAGAGTTTGATGGGAGAGTTTCCGAAGTTTTACGGCAAGGTTTCGGTGGGGACAAAAGGGCAGATTGTCATTCCGGTGGAGGTAAGGAAGGCAATGGACATCAAGCCGGGGGACAACCTGTTTATTATATCCGGGCCGCCTCACGAGAAGAAGATGGTCAGCGTGATCCCGGAGAAAGAGTTCAGCAAATTCCTGCAATTCTTTGAGGAGCATGTGACTAATTTGAAGAGGGCGGTTTCCAAATAAAGCCGGCGGATCAAGTATGCGTAAATACGTCAAGATTTTATTGGTACTGTCCGCGTTAGCGGCGGCATTTCCTTCAGCGGGATCAGCCGAAGAAACGCTCACCTGGGGCGATTGCGTGCGCGAGGCGGCGAAAAACCATCCTGATTTGATTGCTGCTGTTCAGGAAGTCAAACAGTCCGAGGCCTCCAAGAAGATAACCGCCAGCGCGCTTTACCCGCAGGTAAGCGCAGATCTGAACGCTTCGACGGCGCGTACCGCCGTGGATAACTCCCCGGGTTCCACTGCAGACAGCTATTCTTACGGGGTCAGCGGAACACAGCTGATTTTCGACGGCACCAAGACCGCTCAGGACGTAAAAGCCGCTTCGGAGAACATCAAGGCCTCCCAGCAGAATTACAAGTATACCTCGACCAAGGTAAGGCTTAATTTGCGCAGCGCATTCGTGAACCTGATGAAGGCCCAGGAATTGATCAAGGTCAGCGAAGAGATCGTGAATATCAGGAAGCAGAATTACGAGCTGATAACCTTGCGTTATGAATCCGGCCTGGAACATAAAGGCGCTTTACTCACCGCCGAGGCGGACCTTGCCCAGGCTTACCTTCAGCTATCCCAGGCCAGGAGGGATGTTACGCTTGCCCAGAGGCAGTTGACCAAAGAGATGGGCAGGAAGGATTTCATACCGATGAAGGTAGGCGTGGATTTCAATGTTACCGACGCGGCCAGAGAAAAGCCGGATTTTGAAAAGATAGTAAAAAGCAACCCTTACCTGCTTCAGCTCGCTTCGCAGAAGAACGCGGCGGAATTCAGCCTGAAGTCCGCCTACGCGGAATTTTCTCCCACTCTTTCAGGTTCGGCCGGGGCAAGCAAGGCGGGCAGCCATTGGAATCCACGTGGCGATAACTGGAACCTTGGGCTTAGTTTATCCGTGCCCATATTCGAGGGAGGATTAAGGGTAGCCCAGGTATCCAAGGCCGAGGCTTATTTGAACCAGTTGAAGGAAAACGAAAGAAGCGCTAAAGACAGCCTGCTGGTGAGTTTAGAGGAAACCTGGGCTTATTTGCAGGATACGGTTGACGCGGTGGATGTCAAATACAAGTCTTTGCTTGCTAATGAGGAACGTTCCAGGATTTCCGAGGCTGAATACGCGACGGGCTTTACCACCTATGACAACTGGACGATCATTCAGGATAACCTGGTGAGCGCCAAGACCGCTTATTTGAATGCCCAGGCCGAAGCGTTATTGGCCGAGGCAAGCTGGATTTACGCCAAAGGGGAGGTATTGGAATATGCGCAGAAATAAGATGAAGTTATTCTTCGGTATTTTGATTGTGGCTGCCCTTGCCGTGTTCTTCTTCGGCAGGATCAAGGGGAAGGGGCAGAGCAGCGATATTATTAAAGAAGTGGCCCCCAGCCTGGGGTCTATCCAGACGTATGTTTCTACCACAGGGACGGTTTATCCCAAGAACCGCCTGGAGGTTATCCCCCCGGTCGCCGGACGCATCGAAAGCATACAGGTGAAAGAAGGGGATAAGGTAAAAGACGGCCAGACTTTGGCTTGGATGAGCTCTACCGAAAGGGCCGCGCTCCTGGATGCCGCGCAGGGGCAGGGTGAGGAGACGGTGAAATACTGGGAGAATGTGTATAAACCGATAGCCCTGCTGGCCCCGATCGACGGAGAGGTAATTGTGGCTACTACCCAGCCCGGGGCGACGGTTACTTCTTCCACCGCGGTCGTCGTTTTGTCCGACCACCTGATCGTTAGGGCGCAGGTTGATGAGACGGATATCGGCAAGATTAAGCTCGGACAGCCAGCATATATCAGCCTGGACGCGTACCCGGATAAGAAGATAAACGGGATAGTGGATCATATTTACTATGAATCCGAGACAGTGAACAACGTGACTATCTATAAAGTTGACCTGGTCCCCGAGAACGTTCCGGAGTTTTTCCGCTCGGGGATGAACGCGACTATCGATTTCATCGTTGAGAGCAGGCAAAATGCCCTGCTTTTGCCGGTCTCCGCCGTGCGCCAGGAGAACGGGGAAAATTATGTTTTATTGTCGCAGGGAGGAAGCAACCTGCCTGTAAAGAGGCTTGTCAAACTGGGGATTACCGACGATAAGAATTACGAAATCCTTTCCGGGTTGTCTTCGGAAGATGCAGTCCTGGTTACTACGCAGAAATACGTGCTTTCCGAGGCGAGCACGGCGAGCAATCCTTTTATGCCGAAGATGTCGTCCAGCAAAAAGAAAAATAGCGGCGGAGGCATGCCGTAAATATGATCGAGGCAAGGAATTTACGTAAAACCTACCAGATGGGCAGTGTCAAGGTTGAGGCGTTGCGCGATGTTTCCCTGAAGATATCCGCGGGGGAATTCGTGGCGATCATGGGCGCTTCCGGTTCGGGCAAGTCTACGATGATGCATGTCCTGGGCCTGCTTGACCGGCCGGATTCGGGTGAATATTACCTGGGGGGAGAAGATGTTACCCGGCTTACGGATAAGGAGCTGGCTTTAGTCAGGAGCCAGTTGGTAGGTTTCGTTTTTCAGCAGTTTCACCTCCTGGCGAAGATGACTGCTTTGGAAAATGCCGAACTTCCGCTGATATATGCCGGCAAAAGGCACCTCAAGGAGAAGGCCAGTAAAGAGATCGAGAATGTCGGCTTGGGGGCGAGGATGAACCATAGCCCAATGAGATGAGCGGCGGCCAGCAGCAGAGGGTGGCGATTGCCAGG
>CAZNGC010000129.1:0-3728 GCA_964572435.1 uncultured Planctomycetales bacterium
CTTGGGGCTTACGGCCTGGGCCTGAACGGAAAAATCAGCCTGCTGGATGCGCTTGAAGGGCTTGAACGCATAAACGGTTTGTTAAGGATAAGGTTAAGCTCGATTGAATCCGGCGATGTGACTGCCGGTCTGATCGGTTATATGTCCGCAAGCAAGAAACTCTGCCGTCATCTGCATATACCCGTGCAGAGCGGGGATGACCGGATATTAAAACTGATGAACCGTAAATACACATCCCGTCAATACCGTGATTTGATTTATTCACTCAAGAAGGCTGTTCCCGGGATATCGGTTACCACGGATTGCCTGGTTGGTTTTCCGGGAGAAAGCAGCGAGAATTTCAAGAATACCATAAAACTGATTAAGGAAATTAAGCCTTTAAAGGTCCACATATTCCCATATTCCGCCAGGCCGGGCACAAAGGCAGCTGTTATGGATGGGGCGGTTGAGGCAAAAACCATCAGGTCGCGCTGCGAAGAATTGGAAAGGGTGTCGCTTGCCTGCCGGGACAGGATACAGCATGCCGCCGAAGGGGATCCTGCCGTTGTTTTG
Source organism: uncultured Planctomycetales bacterium (assembly GCA_964572435.1). Taxonomy (GTDB): domain Bacteria; phylum Omnitrophota; class Gorgyraeia; order Gygaellales; family Profunditerraquicolaceae; genus UBA6249. The sequence continues at coordinate 553 of CAZNGC010000129.1, forward strand.
GTAGAAGGCAGGTGCAAAAATACTTCCGGTTGCCTTGAGGGGTTGACCGACAATTACTTCAAGGTGGAATTGCCTTACAAAAAGGGATTAAAGAACAAGCTGGTGGAAGTCAAACTGAAGGGCGTACGCTCCGGTGTTTTTGCCGGGGAATATATTGACAATCCGCGGTTTCGCGGTATATTTAAAAGAACATGAAAAAACGCGTTTATTACCATCATACGGATTGCGGCGGCGTGGTTTATTACGCCAATTACCTGAATTTTCTGGAGGAGGCGCGTACGGAGTTCTTCGCGGAAAAAGGCGCCTCAATCAAGGAGATGGCTGAATCCGGGGTTATGTTCGTGGTCTCCAGACAGGAGGTTGATTACAAATTCCCGGCAGCCTATGGCGACGAGCTGGATGTGCAGACGTCGACCGGCGCCATTACCGGGGTGCGCATCGAATTCTTGCATGAGATTTGCAACCAGAATAATCAGCTGATAATCAAGGCCAGGACCGTCCTTGTTTGTGTTGACAAACATTTGAAGCCGCAGGCTATCCCCGATTGGCTTCGCCAGAAACTAAGCTAATCAAATATAGAATAATAGAGGAAGATATGGATAATCTGGAATTATTGCGCCGCAGACGCAGCATAAGGTCATTTCAGGATAAGGGTATCAGCAAGGGCGAGCTCGAGAAAATTATAGATTGCGCCAGGTTTGCCCCTACTGCCAGGGATGTCCAGCCCTGGGAATTCGTGGTAATTACGGAGAAGTCCAGGCTGAAGAAGATAGCGGAGCTGGCTGAAAACGGAAGGTTCATCTCCCAGGCAGCGGCATGCGTTGCTGTTTTTTGCAGGGAAACAAAATATTACCTGGAAGATGGGTGCTCGGCTACCTGCAGCCTGCTTTTGGCTGCTACTGCGATGGGCATCGGTTCATGCTGGGTCGCCGGGGATAAAAAAGATTATTGCTGGCCTGTCGCGGAGTTACTAAATGCGTCTGAAGGTATAATGCTGGTCAGTTTAGTTGCTTTGGGTTATCCTTTTCGGGATGGGGCTTTTACCCTGGCTCAAAAGCGGCAGCTTGGAGAACTTTTGCATTGGGAGAAGTTCTGATGCCGCAGGTTTTCTTGGGGGCGCAATCCGGGTGCCTGCTCCCGTTCTTGATTGTCATGAATTTTATTTTCGGAAGGCCATTTTTTAATTCCGCCTCTCTATGGCTGGGTGTTGAAGCCGTCCTGATCCTATTGTTTTTTATACAGCTATACGTTTCTGCGTTGAAAATCCGCAGACATATTTTTAACTTTCAGGCAAAAGATAGCTATGTTTCCCGCAATAAGGGCCATGATAGCGTGGTTGATGTGGAAGGCAGAGTGGTTGAAGACGATAAAGCCCTTCCTGATGGTTAAGTAATTTGTTGACAAGCCGTATAGTTGTGTTAACATAAAACAAAATTTTTTATTGTCGTTGAGCGTATAAGTATCTGAAAGGAGAGTTAAAGATGGGTTTCGATCTTCTGCTTTTGGCGCCAATAGGTTCGATTTTAGCTTTAGGTTTCGCTTTTTATCTTGCCTTGAGCATCATGAAAATGGATGAAGGTACGGATAAAATGAAAGAGATTGCCCATGCCGTCCGCGTGGGAGCCCAGGCTTATTTAAGAAGGCAGTACCTGGGTGTTTCTATTTTCTTTGTGGTCGTGTTTTTTATCCTTTTGTTCATGGCCTCGAAAGGTTACCTGGTCATATTCGTGCCCTTTGCTTTTATTACAGGAGGTTTCTTTTCAGGGCTATCCGGTTTTATCGGTATGTCCATAGCTACACAGTCGTCCAGCCGTACTGCCCAGGCCGCTTCCAAAAGCCTGAATGCCGGCTTGCGCGCGGCTTTTTCCAGCGGAGCGGTAATGGGCCTGACCGTAGTCGGCCTGGGGCTTCTGGATTTAAGCATCTGGTATTATTTCCTGAATTGGTATTACTCGTTCAATCCTACTCCTTTAGGCACGGACAAGATTGCCGCGGTTACCTCGACCATGCTTTGTTTCGGTATGGGCGCCAGTTCTATGGCCCTTTTTGCCAGGGTCGGTGGCGGCATATTCACCAAGGCCGCGGATGTAGGGGCGGACCTGGTGGGTAAAGTGGAAGCGGGTATTCCTGAAGATGACCCGCGTAACCCCGCGGTTATCGCGGATAATGTAGGTGACAACGTAGGGGATGTGGCAGGTATGGGGGCCGACCTTTATGAATCATATGTCGGTTCCATAGTCGCTACTTCTGCTTTAGGCGTTGCTGCCGGTTTAGGCGTTGCAGGTGTAACCGTGCCTATGGTAATGGCGGCGGTAGGGGTTATCGCTTCGATTATCGGGACATTTTTCGTAAAGAGCGGGGAGCAGGCTGATCAGAAAGTGCTCCTGGCGGCTTTGCGCAAAGGCGTATTCGCCAGTTCGTTTATCATCGCTGTAATTTCATATTTTCTGATCAAGTCAACTTTAGGTGTCGAACATCTCGGTGTTTATTGGGCGGTCCTGGCTGGCCTGATCGCCGGTGGTTTGATCGGTTCGTGCACCGAATATTATACCTCCAGCGGTTTCAAACCCACACGTTCGATCGCGGATTCTTCCCTGACCGGCCCGGCGACAGTAATTATCAGCGGCATGGCGGTGGGGATGATGTCCACAGCTTTACCGGTAATCATTGTTTGCGGGGCGATCATGATAAGTTTCTTTGTTTCCGGAGGTGCGGTAAATTTCAACGCTGGTTTATACGGCGTGGCTATTTCCGCCGTAGGTATGCTTTCGACCCTCGGGATCACCCTGGCTACCGATGCTTATGGTCCGGTGGCGGATAATGCCGGCGGAAACGCGGAGATGTCGAAACTGCCTCCGGAGGTAAGAAAAAGAACGGATGCCCTGGATTCTTTGGGTAATACTACCGCGGCTACAGGTAAGGGATTTGCCATTGGTTCGGCGGCCCTGACTGCCCTGGCACTGATCGCCGCTTACAAAGATCAGGTTATGCTTTTCGGGAAAAATATCAACGCCGACATGATGAATCCCTCGGTGCTTTCCGGGATATTCCTTGGAGGGATGCTCCCTTTCCTATTCTGTTCGATGACCATGCGTGCGGTGGGCAGGGCGGCGCAGAAGATTGTGGTTGAAGTGCGCAGGCAGTTTAAGGAGATAGCCGGTCTTATGGAAGGCAGG
>CAZNGC010000130.1:0-3719 GCA_964572435.1 uncultured Planctomycetales bacterium
GATTTAGCCGCCAGGGTATTAGCTTCCCGCTGCATCTCCTGAGTAATAAAATCTAGTTCTTTACCGACTGACCCGCCTTTAACTATTTTTTGCTGAAAATTATCTATATGGAAATTCAGCCTGTCTATTTCTTCGGCTATATCGACTCCTTTTAAAAAAGCCGATCGCTCCTCTTCATTTTTTATCTTCGCCATCCTGGACTTAACCGCCACGCGAAAACGCTGTTTAATCAAACTTAAATCGCTCCTCAAAGAAAGACTCCTCTTTTTAAGTACGGCGGCCAGAGCTATTCCTTCCCTGTTCCTTGTCTTGGCTAACTCCGTAAGCGCCTGTAAAACCAATGGTTTAAGACGCTCCCAAATATGCACCCCATCGGGCTTGTTTTCCTTAAGCGATAAAACCCCGGGCAGTCTGACTAGGGAATCCAAAGACAGATTGTCATTAATCTTAAACTCTTTTCTCAAGCTGCCGAATTCCCGTAAATAGTTTTTCAACAGCTTGCGGTTAACAAATATCCCCTGAGCCTGTCCGCTTTTTATGTTCACCGCGCAGAATACCCGGCCTCGCCTGATGCGCGATTCTATTTCTTTCTTTATTTTGTCTTCCAGGGATAACATCCCTTCAGGCAGATGAAAAACCGTTTCAATGAATTTATGATTCGTGCACCTGAGTTCCACGCGAATTCGTCCGACGGAAGGGACTTCCGTTTCCTGGCTGCCAAAACCTGTCATACTGCTAATCATTCTCAACTCCAAACATTCTGCTGGACTTCCCTGATTTTAGTCTCCTTGGCCGGATAGAGATCGACGATTATCTCGTCCGGAGCAAACCAAAGCTTGATCTCCCTCTCCGCTTCGGATTCATTGGAAGAAACATGAATAACGTTTTCGTAAACACCCGAAGTTGTTATCCTGCCGTAAGAACCGCGGATGGAAGTCGACTCCGCCTCTTCAGGGTTAGTGGCCCCTGCCAGCTCCCTGCACTTCTTAATCGCGTCCTTGCCCCAATAAACCAGGGCCATGACTTTCTTGCGATCATGCAATTCCCCCTGCAAGTATTTAATCAGATCGGCGAAAAATGGTTTATCTTTCAAGTGCTTGTAGTGCTCTTCGGCCAGCTCTTTGGAAACACGCACCATTTTAGCGGCGACGATCTCAAGCTTTGTTTCAGACAAGCGCGTGAGTATGTTACCGGTAAGCGATTTCTTCAGCCCGTCGGGCTTAATTAGAATTAAAACAGCTTGGTCCATTATTTACTTCCCTCCTTTGATTACATTGACTATTCTCTCAAGGTCTTCTTGAGAATAAAATTCGATGTTTATGTGCCCGCGCTTCTTCCTTTTACTTATCCTTACCTTGGTAGCCAGGGCTTGCTGAAGATGCTCCTCCAGAATAGCTACGATCGGTTCGCGCTGACCCTGCCCGATTTTGCGTTTTATCGCTTTCGGCCTGCTGCTTTTAATCAAATTCTCCAGCTCGCGCACTGAAAGCCCCTTAGAAATGACGTCCTGGACAAGCTTCCGCTGATAATTCTGATCATCAATTTCCAAAAGCGCCCGGCCGTGCGCAAAAGTTATTCTTCCATTTTTCATCTCCGCCTGTATTTCATGCGGCAGCTTAAGCAACCGCAAAGTATTGGTTACGGAAACTCTGGATTTTCCCAAAACCTCGCTTATCTTATCCTGGGTAACATCGAATTTCTCGATAAGGTGTTGGTAAGCATGCGCCTCTTCAATAGGATTCAGGCCTTCTCTTTGGATATTTTCTATCAAGGCCAATTCTAAGGAATCTTGATCATCGACATCCCGTACAACCACAGGTATTTCTTTAAGACCTAAAATCCCGCAGGCGCGGAATCTCCGTTCGCCAGCGATCAATTCATAATTATCACCCCGCCGTCTTACTAAAAGAGGCTGTATAACACCTTTTTCTTTAATCGATTGAGCTAATTCTTCTATGCTCGCTTGATCAAAATCCTCCCTGGGCTGGAATGGATTCGGTTTAATTTGTCCAGTCTGGACATAAATAATCTCCTCTTTGTGCTGGGCTTCTGCATCAATATGATCCGGGATCAAAGCACCTAATCCTTTTCCTAAAGCCTTTCTCTCCATTAAGCCTCTCCTTGTACATTGTCAGGCTGCAAGGGCAAACCTAATATTTCCCTGCTTAACTCTTCATATTTTTGGGCGCCTAATGAATCCTTATCATATAAGGCTATTGGCTTACCAAAACTCGGGGCTTCGGTCAAACGCACGTTCCTGGGAATAACTGTTTTGTAAACTTTTTCCTTAAAGTGATTTCTCGCTTCCTGGATAACTTCTTTGGTAAGGTTCGTACGAAAATCCGCCATTGTCAAAAGCACTCCTTCAATTACTAATGACGGATTCAGATTCTCTTTCACAAGTCTAATAGTATTATGAAGTTGTGTCAATCCTTCTAAGGCATAATATTCGCATTGAACCGGTACTATTACTGAATCAGCAGCACATAATCCGTTGATCGTAAGCAATCCTAATGACGGAGGAGAATCTATAATAAAAAAATCGAAGCTATCTTTCTCTTTTTGCAATGCTCTCTTTAACCTATATTCCCTGCCTAATGCTCCTACCAATTCTACTTCTGCCCCAGTCAAATCCAGGTTAGAAGGAGCAAGTGTCAGATTGCCTATACTGGTTTTTTGTATGATTTCATTAAGGCCGGATTCTTCTAACAATACATGATAGGTACTTTTCTTAATATCATGTTTGTTGATGCCAGTGCCACTAGTCGCATTGGCCTGAGGATCAAGATCGATCAGCATAACTTTCTTACCTGACATAGCCAGATAAGCCGCAAGATTGATAGATGTGGTAGTTTTACCAACCCCGCCTTTTTGGTTACAAATTGCTATTATTTTACCCATTGATATTATTATATTTACGAATAGTTCCCCGTGGAACATTCGTCTTGAACAAAATAATTATCTCAAAACCAAAGCGAAAGTCAAGAACTTTCTTTACTTGGAATAACGCTTATTCGAACTTTAGCGGGCACGGCTCCCGGCATACCAAAAAGTCCTTTTTTCTCTTCGGATAGAATTTGAATTCTTACATTCTTACGGGAGAGCTTTAATTTATGCAGAGCTTTTTGGATCGCGTCTTCTACCGTGTCCCCTTCCATTTCAATACATAGCTGCTTTTTCATTTCTGTTTATTCAGCTTAATCTGATAAACAAGCATCAGAGTACTATTAACAAACCAGTATAAGACTAATCCCGCAGGCATTTGATAAAAAATAACTCCAAACATCACCGGCATAACAATTAACATGATTTTCTGCTGCTGGGCTGCTTCACCGCTTGTCTTGAATGAAGAAATCTTTTGTTGAACGAACATTCCAATGGCCATCAAAATCGGTAGAATATTAACCTGGTGTCCAAACAAAAAAAGCCCGTCAGGAGCAGACAAATCCTTAATCCAAAGAAAGTGGGCACCCCTCAAAGCTACCGAACGAATAAGCGCCTGGTATAAAGCAAAGAAAATCGGCATTTGCAGCAATAAAGGCAAACATCCTCCTAAAGGATTAACTTTATGCTCTCTATATAGCTCCATTATTTCCTTATTCAATTTTTGAGGATCTTTAATTTCCTTGCGCAAAGCCTCAATCTTTGGTTGTAGAAGCTGCATTTCTTTCATTGAACGCATTTGCTTAAGGGTAAGGGGATAAAGTATAAAATATATA
>CAZNGC010000131.1:0-3690 GCA_964572435.1 uncultured Planctomycetales bacterium
GCTTGTTCCGGATATCTCGCTGGCGGTGGCCGAGGATTTCGCTTTAAAAGGCAAACGCGTGCTTGTATTGCTTAGCGATATGACAAACTTTGCCGACGCGCTGAAAGAGATATCCATTACTATGGAACAGGTGCCTTCCAACCGCGGATACCCCGGGGACCTTTATAGCCAGCTGGCCAGCCGTTATGAAAAGGCCGTGGATTTTCAGGGGGCCGGATCGATTACCATCCTGGCGGTCACTACTATGCCGGGTGACGATGTGACCCATCCTGTTCCCGACAATACGGGTTATATAACCGAAGGACAATTTTATCTTAAGGGCGGGGTTATAGAACCATTCGGTTCTTTAAGCCGGCTTAAGCAGCAGGTGAACGGCATGACCCGTTCCGATCATCGCACAATCATGGATACGATGATTCAGCTTTTTGCCAATTACCGCCAAACGGTTGAAAAACAGGCGATGGGTTTTCAGATGAGCGCCTGGGACAATAAACTGCTTAAATACGGCGGGCTTTTTGAGAAGAACATGATGTCGTTAAAAGTGAATATTCCCCTGGAAAAGGCCCTGGACCTTGGCTGGCGGATTCTGGCGGATTCTTTTGAGCCGGAGGAGACCGGGATCAAGCGTTCAATTATCGAGCAATATTGGCCCAAAAAAGAATAAGCAGTATATAGCAGGCGGTATTTAGATTAAAGCTTTATAGCCAAGATATGGCCAAGATAAAACTTACCAAAGGGGAGTTGAAAAGACAGCGCGACGCGTTAAAGCAGTTCCGGCGCTATCTGCCCACCTTGCAGTTGAAAAAACAACAGCTGCAATTGGAAATCCTGCAGCAAAATACCCTTCTGGAGGGCAAGAGACAGTCTTTGGTCAAAAAAAGGCAGGGGATGGATTCCTGGCTGGGGTTGCTTGGCTGTCCGGGTGTCGACCTTAAGCCATTCTTGACTCCAGTGGAGTTAAAAACCAATCTTAAGAATATAGCCGGCGTGGACATCCCGGTGTTCGGCAAGCTGGAATTTGCTTCTCCGGAATATGATTTGTTCCTTGCCCCGCTCTGGGTCGATGCGGCTATCGAGGCGATCAGAGAGGTTGTTATTTTGAAAAAAGAGATATCTATTCTGGAAGAAGGAGTTGCCATATTAAGAGGCGAGCTGCGCGTAACTACCCAAAGGGTTAACCTTTTTGAAAAAGTAAAGATACCGCAGGCCGAGGAGAACATTCGTTTGATAAAGATTTATATCGGTGATCAGATGTCTAACGCGGTCGGCCGCTGCAAGATTGCCAAGAGAAAGATCGAAGAGGCGGTTTTGGAGGGGATAGGGGCATGATTGTCAGGATGAAAAAAGTTTTTTTGTTCATTCAACATTCGGTGGAAACGGAGGCTCTGGAAAAGCTGGCCTCTATCGGTGTAGTGCACGTGGAGCGTGAAAATGTCTCTCAGGCTCAGGGTATCGGCGAGATAAACGAAAAACTGGCCGTTATCGAGCAGGCCAGGTCAATACTGTCTTTAGCCGGGCAGAAAAACCCGGTAAAACAAATAATGCGCAAATCTGATGAGTTGCTGTCCGTATGCCGTCACGTTATCGATCTGCAGAAGAGATACGATCAGCTTAGGGAATATTCTGTAACTTTAAGCGGGCAGATAGGTTTATGGGAATCTTGGGGGGATTTTGATCCGGCCGATATAAGGTTGCTGCGCGGGGAAAATATATTTATCAAATTTTACCAGGTTCCCAAAGACAAGATCGGTACTTTGCCTGAAGACCTGGTGTTGAAGAAGATTTCCAGCCAGGGGGCTTTGGTAAACTGTCTGGCTGTCTCAAGGGAAGATAAGGATATCGGGCTAAAAGAACTTGATCCTCCTAAGATGTCGCTTCTCGGTATGAAGAACAGGTTGTGCGAGGATGCCAAGACGATGCAGGGGATAAGGGATGAGCTGTTTGCGCATATGGTTTATGAAAGCGATTTGTCCCGCATGGAAGAAGACATTTTACATCAGAAGGAATTCTTTTCCGTATTAAGCGGGATGGGAAGGACTTCCGAAATCTCCTATTTGAAAGGGTATATACCGTCTTATGCGGAAGAGGATATTGTCGCCCAGGCTAAACAGAACGGATGGGGTGTTTTGACTGCCGATCCGGACCCGGGAGATGCGGTGCCGACGTTATTGCGTAATCCGGCATGGATTTCTTTGATAAAGCCGGTATTGAAATTGCTTGAACTTGTGCCGGGCTACCGGGAAATAGACATTAGCCCGCTTTTTATTGTTTTCTTCAGCCTCTTCTTCGGGATGCTTATTGGAGACGCAGGATACGGGTTGGTTTATTTTCTGATTAATTTCTGGCTGCATAAAAAGATCGGGGGCAGGCTGAAGGATAAAAGCGCATTTTTTCTCTTTTATCTGTTGAGTTTTTGCGCTATCATATGGGGGCTGCTAACCGGGACTTTTTTCGGGCAGCAATGGTTTTTGGCAGCAGGCTACAAGCCGCCGCTGCCGGTATTGAATAACACTGTTGTTATCCAGGCCTTTTGTTTTTTCATCGGCGCCCTGCATTTATCTTTGGCTCACGCCTGGAGGGCTGTTTTAAAATCCCCGGACCCGTCAGCCCTGGCGGATATAGGCTGGATATCGGTTATCTGGGCGGGTTTTTTCCTTGCAAAGCCCTTGCTTTTTGGGGCTGCCTTTCGGGCATTCGGCGCAAAGCTGATCATGCTCGGTTTGGTCCTGGTCCTGTTTTTTACCAGCCCCCAGAAGAATATATTCAAGGCAATCGGCGCCGGGCTCGGCACGATAGCCTTGAGCCTGGTGAATAACTTTACCGACGTGGTTTCTTATATCCGCCTTTTTGCCGTAGGATTGGCGGGGGTGGCAATAGCGGACGCCTTTAATTCCATGGCTGCCGGCGTGGTAAAAAAGGGGGATATCCTGACCGTAATTATAGCCGTGTTGGTTGTTGTATGCGGCCATATGCTGAACCTTATCCTGGGGCCGATGTCTGTTTTGGTCCATGGAGTGAGGTTGAATGTCCTGGAATTCTGCAGTCATGCCAGCGTCGCTTGGGATGGGTTTGCTTATAAACCGTTTCGCAAGAAGAACAAAGGAGAATAAAGATGGAAGCAGGGGCTTTGATACAACTTAAAGATTTAGGATTAGGGTTGGTGCTTGGGCTTTCGGCTTTAGGGTCTGCTGCCGGATGCGGCACGGCAGGGATGGCTGCCATAGGCGCCTGGAAGAAGAATTTTACCCAGAATAAAAGCGCTTCCTTCCTTCTGGTTGCCCTGGTAGGGGCCCCTCTTACCCAGACGATTTACGGCAATATCGTAATGACTAAAATGATCGAATTGGCGAATAAGGGTCAGTATCTTTGGGGCATAGGCGCTTTTGCCGGAAGCGCCATAGGGTTGTCTGCATATTTCCAGGGTAAATGCGCTGCCTGTGCATGCGATGCTATGGGCGAGACCGGGAAAGGCTTCGGAAACTACCTGGCAGTTCTTGGAATTACCGAGACAGTCGCTCTTTTTGTGATGGTTTTTACTTTGATCATACTCGGAAAAGTATCCGGAGTGTAATTGCGGGGATTAGCTTTCCCTTTGCGGGGGATTCCGCTAATCGGGCGCAAGGGCATGAATTTGGGGGCGATTAGCTCAGTTGGTTAGAGCGTCTGACTTACATTCAGAAGGTCAGGGGT
>CAZNGC010000132.1:0-3653 GCA_964572435.1 uncultured Planctomycetales bacterium
GCTCCGTATAAAAAAGCGGCGGCGGTAAAAAACAAATATAAGAATATTACCCAGCGTATTTTTTTCTTGGCCATTTTCGAGATTGTGATTTTCGACTATTTTATATTTCCGGACCTGGAGTAAATATACGCGTAATAACCGTCCGGAAGCCTGATTTCATCTATCAACGAAAATCTGTTTTCTTTATTGTTCAGGAACTTGTTCAGTCTCCTGGTTATTTTATCGAAATCATAAGGTTTTTTTTCATTATACAAGTCCTCACGCAGCTTAACTAAAGTCCCGACCTTGGTCCTAAACCTGTCCAGGGACAACCAGAGGTCGTTAAACTCCGGCCAATTCTTCAACCCTGAAATAAAAATGAAATATCTTAGTTTATCCAACTTCTTAACGAATCCCCAATCAGTATGCCTGGGGGCCGGCAAAAAACTTACGACTTTAAAAGGAATTCCTGGGCATTGCCGCGCAAGATAATAATCGAGGACCTTGGGAAAACAAAAAACCTGTCTTACATATTCATCTTCCCCCATCAGCCCAACCAAGACTTCGGAATTATCGGTATATTCTCTACGGCATTCATCGGCCAGGGAATCCGCGATCTTCTCTATCCTCCAGTCCTTTCTGAACGGCGGCCCATAAAGCGCCCAGCCATGCTGCTCGGTGGTTGGATTACAAAAACCATATACTGTTCCTACCGGGGTACTAATAGGGAATACCTTGCCTTGACGCTCGTAGTTAAAGGACACATCGAAGAATTGCGCCAATCCCAAACTGAATAAAATGGCGAAAAACAAATGTTTTAAAAAAAGATTGGGTTTTAAAGAGGACAACCCTTCCAGGCCGACGGCTGAAATCAAGGCTACCGCCGGAACAGCCGGAAGCATAAACCTCCCCTCCTGATAAAAAGACAGCGAAAGCATAAGGTAAGGGAAAATATACCATGAAAAAATGAACATTTTGTGGTGGCGCTTCTTCAGGAAAAACGGCAAAGCCAATACCGCGACCAGGAAAAATAGCAAGGAAATCTGTTCATTAATCAAAAAGCGCAGGTATCCCGTAAATTTCTCCGCCCAGAAAACAACCGAGATCTTGTTTATCGAATGGGCGGCAGCGGGATGATGGATAAGCGTGCGCAGGAACATTTTCAGTCTCATCCATATCACGGCGTGGCTGGGCACATACCAAATCAACGACAGCAGCAACCCGCTTATCCCCGATAGAAACAGGTTTTTAGCGGATAAAAGCAAAGAACCCTTGTCCTTCTTATTGAGAATAAACGCCTGCCCGATAACACAAAACAGGGGCCCGCATAAGAATAAAACAAACGACCATTTTATCAAAAGCCCTGCCCCGGCTGACAAACCGAACAACAAAGAGAACCTTTTGTTGGAAAAATTCTGCGTACGGATCAAAAAATACAAACTTAAACATAAAACGGACATCTGGGCGAAATCGAGCCCGAAAAACCTGGAATACCTGAAAACCATAGGATACAAGGATACCAGGACTACGGCTATAATCCCCACTTTTCTGCCGTAAAGCAGGTCCCCTATGGAATAGACTGAAAACAACAAAATCAACAGAAATACAAGATTGATAATCAGTGGAGAAATCGACTGCGAAACGGATATAAAAGACAGGCAGGCCGAAAGAAAATGGAAAAGCGGCGGCCAAATTGCCTCCGCGCTCAATTTGAATGATCCAACCAAGAAATCCGTTTTCCCGGAAACTATGGCATTATGGAAGTTTTGGGCGATGAGCAAATGGGAAAATTCGTCCGGGCCATACGGATAAACATTCAACCTTAGCCAGATGAAATTATTTACTAAATAGAAAAGAGAGATTGCACCGATTAAAAAATATATAAACCTGCCGCTAAAGATATTCCTTCCGATGCCCCTGGTATCCATTTAGGTTATAATCAAGGTTAACGCTCCGGGCTGGCAGGCGGCGGCGTTATTCATCGATCTCTTCGGCCGCCTTTTGTTCCGCTATCCCCCTGGCCCTCTCCTGTTCAATCTGGACCTTTTTGAATAAAGCAATCTTTTCCCTGGCCTCTTTAACCGCTTTCTCATCAGCCAGCCTCTTTTCTTTTTCCTGCCGGCGGCGGGCAAACTCCTGCTGGCGCTCTTGTTCAAGGCGGCCGGCCCTTTCCAGATCAGCCTGCTTTTTTATCTCGCCAAGCGCCTTCCGGTCAGCGGCCTCTATGTCCCGTTCTTCCTCGGCCCGGGTCTTATTATACATCTCATCAAGTTCTTTTTGTTCAGCCAGAGCCGCCCGGTCAGCTTTCTCGATCATACGCTCTCGCAATTCGTCAACTTCCATCCTCCCAATAACCCGTTCCCTTGACTCCAAAGCTTCTTTCCGGGAAGCCGCATCTTCCAGGCGCTTCTGCCGTTGTTCAGCAACCATGCCTTTACGTTCCTGCTCCAGCTGATCCTTCTTCTCCAGCGCCAGCTGTTTCCTGATGCCTGCCAAGGCCTGCTGATCGGCGGCATCCCGGCGGCGCTCTTGTTCCAAAATCGCCTTATTCTCCAGCGCAGACGCTGCTCTTTGCTCATCCAGAGCCGCCCGGTCAGCTGCTTCTATCTTCAAATTTTCCTCAATCTGGGAGCGGCTATCCAACCTGATTTTTCTTTTAGCCTCAAGCGCCTCCGCTTCCAACTTTTTCCATTCAGCCCGGGCCTCTCTTTCTTCACGTTCCTTTTCCAATGCCGCCTTCTTCTCCAGCGCGACCTGCCTTTTTTTCTCTGCCAACGCATTCTGGCTGGTGGAAATTTCCTCTTGCCTCTTCCTCTCTTGCGCGGATTTCTCTTCGAGCTCCTTTTCCAAGCCGGCCTTTTTATCCAAAGCAAGCTGCTTTCTGAAATCCTCCAAAGCCTGACGGCCGGCGTTATCCTGACGGATACGCTCCTCTCTATTTAATCCCCTTATCCTTCTTTGCTCAACCGCCACCCCGCTATCACCAGCTTCTGGGGCTGCCTGACGGCCAAGCCTCATTTCTTTGATAAAGGCCGCTTCTTGTTTACCGCTGTTTACGGCATCAATCTGGAGTTCTTTCTCGAATCTTGAAACCAATGCCGCGTTTTTCTTTATTTCCGCAGCCGCTTTAATATCCCCGCCACCCAGGCGCATCCTGGCCTTTTCTGCCAGCGCAGCCCGGGATTTTAGCTCAATTGCCTCCTTTTGAGCTTCCGCTTTCTTCTCAAGGTCTTTGCGTAAAAGGGATTTCCTGTATGAAGCATCCTGTTCTTTTTTCTCTTCAGACAGCTTCCTTTCGATTATCTTTTGCGCCTGTGCTTGCTGTGCCCGGGTTTTCTCTTCGATAGCGATCTGCCTGTTCGCTTCAGCAATAGCCTTTTTCTCCGCCGATTTTTCATTCTGCTCGCGCTGGAAAAGTATTTCTTTTACCACGGCATCTTCCCGTTCAGCCTCCAGATACTCTTGCCTGCTGAAAGGATATTCCTGGGCTTCGGAGACCGAAAATACGGCAATCAGGGTAAAAACCAAAAAGGTGAACAATGCGGCTGGAAAAAAACGGGGCTTGCTCCATTCGAAGCTATAAAGGTTTATCTCGACTTTAGTTTTTAATCTTTCTGCCTTAAGCACTTAGGGTATCCCCCAGCAAATAAAACTATCGATATTATTGATACAAC
>CAZNGC010000133.1:0-3595 GCA_964572435.1 uncultured Planctomycetales bacterium
GCAACCCCGAACACATAAACCGGCTCTTCCGGGCTTATCCTTAAACCGACCCCCATCCCTGCCTCCCATGAATAATATTATCACAACAACCGTATGCTGTCAAGTTAAATAACAATTTTTATTAGATTATCTAATAGATAATCCTTATCTCCGGGTCATTCATCCTCTCGAACAACTCCCTGGAAATGCTAAGCTTGATATGGATCTCATCCTGCAGGTAATCCACGCTTTCCACCCTGGCCTTGCGGTAGAAAAAGTCGACAAGCTGCACGCGGGTATGCGGTACCGCTATTTTAATATCGAGCATCGAAGCGGCGAATGAATCCTCCATCCGTTTCAGGAGCTCTTGCATATTTTCCCCGCTGGCGGCGGATACAGCCACAGAATTGCCAAATTCATTCTCATGCATCTGAAGCCAGCTGCGGTCTTCCATCTTGTCTATCTTGTTCAAAGCCACTAACCTTGGCATATCCCCCAAACCCAATTCATCCAGGACGTCGTTCACAGCCCGATCGTGCTGGTAAACACGCTGGTCCGAGACATCCAGCACGTGGACCAGCAGGTCCGCTTCCTTTACCTCATCCAGGGTCGCCTTGAACGCCTCGATCAAATGATGCGGCAGTTCGTGCAAGAAACCCACGGTGTCGGAAATAACGATATCCCTGCCGTTGGGCAGTTTAAGATTTTTCGAAAGCGTATCCAGGGTGGTAAACAGCCTCTCCGAAGTAACCTGGCCGGCGCCGGTCAGGCAATTAAGCAAAGTCGACTTGCCTGCGCTGGTATATCCCACCAGGGCTACCAGCGGCAAGTCGTTAACTTTCCTTTTTTTCCGGGTTGTCAGGCGGTGCTGGCGAAAACCAAAGAGGTCTTTTTTCAGCTTATCTATCCTTCTCCTGATCTGCCGGCGGTCGGTTTCCAGCTTGGTTTCTCCGGGGCCGCGCGTGCCGATACCCCCTCCAAGCCTTGAGAGGATTATACCTTTCCCTACCAGCCGGGGCAGAAGATATTCCAAGAGGGCCAGCTCAACCTGCATCTTTCCTTCCGGGCTCCTGGCATGGCGGCTGAAGATATCCAGGATCAACTGCGTGCGGTCAATTGTTTTCCTACCCAGCGCGTTTTCAAGGTTGCGTTGCTGCGTACCGGAAAGGTCGTGGCTGAAAATCACCGTATCGATCCCCTCGTCCGCTGCGATCATGCTGATCTCCTCGACTTTCCCCTTGCCAATCAAATAATTCGCCGTAGGCTTTTCGCAAATACTGATAATATTCCCAGCTACCTGGGCGCCGGCTGAAACAGCCAATTCCTCCATCTCCGAAGATATATCTTCGATGCGCCAGTGGTGCTTGTCCGTCTTGATCTGTATGCTTACCAGGAGAGCTTTTTCCATATCCTGCCGGCAGCTTCCGCTGCCGTCTCATCGTCTTTAACCTTCACCCAACACAAACGCTTATCCTTCCTGAACCAGGTAAACTGCCGCTTGGCATACCTTCTGCTGTTCCTCTGGATCAAGCGCCTAGCCTCTGACAGGTCATATTCGCCGTTAAAATAACCATCCATTTCGCGCAGGCCGATCGCTTGATAGGCTGTCCGGCTCAATTTTTCCCCAAGCAAACTCCGCGCCTCCTTGACTAACCCAAGCCTGAACATTTTATCAACCCTGCGGTCGATATTCCGGTACAGATCATTCCTGTCCATATCCAAAACAAATACCTTCATTTCATACTCGCCGCCCAACCCAGACCTTTTCCTTTGCTGTTCGGAAATAGGCGACCCTGTCTTCAGGTAAACCTCCAGGGCGCGGATAATCCTCCTGGAATCGTTAGGGTGTATTTTCCCCGCGGATAAAGGGTCGACCCTGGCAAGCCTGGCGAACAAATAACCGCTTCCCTTGCGGGCAAGATCATTATCCAGTTTGCCGCGGATCGATTTATCCTGCGGGCATGAAG
The DNA here is from genome assembly GCA_964572435.1 of uncultured Planctomycetales bacterium. Classification (GTDB taxonomy): domain Bacteria; phylum Omnitrophota; class Gorgyraeia; order Gygaellales; family Profunditerraquicolaceae; genus UBA6249. The sequence continues at coordinate 1,947 of CAZNGC010000133.1, forward strand.
GGAATATCCCGTCAACTATAATGGAATAATATAGGCCGCTGCCGCCGACAAACAGGGGAATTTTCCCTTTCGCGAATATCTTGCCGCAGGCATCCATAGCCATTTTGCGATAGGCAGCAACATTATATTCCCTGCCGGGGTCTATCTCCCCTATCAAATGATGTTTGATTTTCTTCTTTTGGGCCCGGCTTGGCTGGGAGGTGACAATATCCATCCGGCGGTATATCTGCATGGAATCGCAGGAGACAATTTCAGCGTTTATCCTGGCCGCCAGATGAACGGCTATGGCTGATTTCCCTATCGCGGTAGGGCCAAGGAGAAAAACTATTCTTTTCTTAAGCATAAACTAAGGGCAGATCTTGGTCGGAAAACCTTCTTCGGAAAGTTTTTTTTCCATGCTCAAGGCTTCTGATTGAGTCTTGAACCTGCCCACCTTAACCCGATACCCTTCTTTAGAACCATCAACAAAAACGGAATAGCCTCTTGCGGCAAGTTTATTCTTGAAATTCACCGCGTTCATCTCTTTTGTAAAGAACCCTACCTGGACCGAGAAATCTCCCGTAGAAACAGCAGCCGCAGGCGCTCCAGCGCGGGGCAGACCGGCAGAAAGAATCTCCAGGTTAAGCGGAAAATCCCGCTTAAGCCTGGAAAGGTATTCGTCGAACTGCGCGCGGCTGCCTTTCCTGTACCCTGACTGGCTCATACGGTACAAGACGGCAGCCTTTAATTTCGTTGCCGGATTAGCCTCAAGCAACTTCCGGTAAAGCTCCTCGGCATCCTGGTACTGGCCGCTAAGCAGATAGGTATCGGCATAAGACAGCGCGGCGCTCTCCTTGAACTTACTGATCGGGTTGCTCATGACGCGTCGCAAACAATCCCTGGACTCCTCTATCTTTTCTTCTTTCAGGTAACTCAGGCCCAGGATATAATTCAGCTCATCCCCGCCCTGGATATTGAAATGCCCGGCCTGAACCGAAGCTTCCAATATCACCCTGCGGTAATTTCCTTGCAGGAAGTCCGCTTTTAAACCGTCAAGGTTTGCCGCCGAGGCAAAAGACGGAAATAATAAAAAGACTGCTATTGCCGAAGGAATAATCAATTCTTCTTTGCGCATTTTCTCTTTCCCAGCCCGTTGGATATTCCCCTTTGTAAATCGAGTATATCCTTATGCCTGGCCTCTTTCTCCGGGCTGCTCAAGGACTCGGCCATTTTTGCCGCTTCGGTATTCGGGCGCGGCGAATATTTAAAGATATACGCGGCGTTGAACTTTACCCTGGACAGGAGATCCCGGGTCTGCCGGAAATCATCACCGGTCTCCCCGGGAAACCCCACGATAATATCCGTAGTCAACAAGCCGCCCTTAACAATTTTACGATAAGAATCGATCGAAGCCAAGTATTCTTTTAACGTATAGCCGCGGTTCATCAATTTCAGGATTTTCTCCGAACCGGATTGTACGGGCAAATGCAGGGACTTGGAAAGCTTCCCCAGGTCGCGGATGGCCCGGAAGAACTCATTGTTAACGTCTTTGGGGTGAGAAGTAAAGAAACCGAATTGTTCCAGGCCGCTAAGCGCGTCCACGGATTTCAACAACCCGGTAAAATCAAGCCCGCCGTCATTATAAGCGTTCACATTCTGCCCAAGGAGAG
>CAZNGC010000134.1:0-3594 GCA_964572435.1 uncultured Planctomycetales bacterium
CCCCGAGGTTCTTGCCGGGATAAAAACTCACCGCGCCGAAATCCCCGATAGTCCCGGCCTTTCTTCCTTTAAACTCCGCGCCGAAGGCCTGCGCGGCATCCTCGATTACCTTCAGCTTGAACTTAGCCGCGATTTTCGATATCCCCTGCATATCCGCGCACTGGCCGTATAGGTGCACCGGGATAACCGCCTTGATCTTCATTTTTTTTGCCCCGGACAAAACCCTCTCCAGGCTTTCCAGAGAAATATTATAAGTATCCCCATCGATATCGGCAAAGACCGGCCGGGCGCCGACAGCGGCAACCGCGCCTGCTGTCGCGTAATAAGTGAATGACGGGCAGATTACGCCATCCCCCGGGCAGATACCCGCGGCCAAAAGGGCCAGAGAGATAGCGTCGCTTCCGTTGGATACGCCTATCGCGTATTTGGCGCCGCAATACTTCGACGCCTCCCCCTCGAACCTTCTTACGCCTTCACCCAGGATAAAACTGGTATTATCGATCGCCTCCTTTATCGCCGCGTCTATTTCACCGCGTATCGGCGCGATTTGCTTCTTAAGATCCAAAGCCTGTATCTTCATTCCTCTCCTTTTTAATGGGGACAGCGACCATTAGGCTAAAATTGAACCATATACCTTATTAAATCCAAATAACAAGCATTATACCGGCTATTTTCCCGCTAATGGTCGCTGTCCCCATTACGCCAATAACCTTTTTGCCGCCTCAAACACCGTATCCACGCTTATAGACCTAAGGCATTCCTTATCCTTATCACAAGCCGCAAGCCTGAAATTCTTATAGCACGGCCTGCATGCCATATCCCACTTCAGCGCTATATGCGTCCACTTCCCCGGGTACGGGCCGTATACCTCCTCGCTGACCGGCCCGAAAATCGAAACGGTCTTCACATCCAGGGCAACCGCGATATGCATCGGGCCTCCGTCATTAGTAACCAACAGGCCGCATTTACCGATTACCGCCGGCAGGATATCCAGCCCGGTCTTCCCCGTCAGGTCCACCGGTTTGGCGCGCATCGCGTGCACCATCACCTCGGCGATCTTGCTTTCGGATTCATCCCCGAGGATAACCACCTTGGCCCCGAGCTCGGCTATCAACCTGTCCGCCAGCTGCGCGAACTTCAGCGCCGGCCAATGCTTGCAAGAAGCGTCTTTTCCCCAGCTGCCTCCGGCTCCCGGGGCAATACCGATAACCAAATCCTTCTCCCCTATCCCGAAAGAAGCAAGCAAATTAGCCGCCCTTGTCCTGTTCTCCGGAGAAACAGACAAAAGAAGCTTTTTGTCGCCGGCCGGGATATCCAGGAACATAAGCAGGTCCAGGTAATAATCCACGACATGCTTGGCGTGATAACCGTCTATGTCCAGCCGGCGCGTAAGAAACCTGCCCCTGTTTTTGTAATTAAACCCCAGGCGCCTGTTAATCCCGATGATCTTAGCGAATAAGCTGTAACGCTGGTCAAGGGAAAAATCGAGGCAGATATCGAACTTCTCTTTTCTTATCTCCCAGGCAAGCTTCAGCGCGCTGCCCGTCCCTTTCAGGAAAGACTCGTCGTAAATTTTCTTCAGGTCGCCGCGGGAAAGCGCGAAAACCTTGTCTATCTGCGGCTCGCTTTCCAAAATCGGCCTGACCCGGCTGTTCGACCAGTAACCGATGAAGCTCGCCGGATAATGCCCCTTTATCGCCTTGATCAGAGGGGTAGTAAATAAAACGTCGCCGATGCCGAAAGGGTTTATGATCAGAAATTTCGGGTCATTACGGCTTAAACTGCCTGCATTCTTTAATAAAATCGTCTTCAAATCTTTCAATATCGTCTTCCTCCAGGTACGCACCCGTCTGCACTTCCACGATCTTCAGCGGCTTGCGCAAAGGGTTTTCCAGCCGGTGCTTTCTCCCTTTGGGTATATATATACTCTCGTTATTGCGCACGAACGAGACCTTGCCCGCGTTAGTAACCTTGGCTGTGCCGGAAACCACCACCCAGTGCTCGGCCCTGCTCCTGTGCCTCTGCAGGCTCAAACGCTTGCCGCCGGACAGTTCGATAAGCTTGATCTTAAAACCCGGCCCCTGGCGCAAAACGGTAAAATGCCCCCAGGGCCTGCGCTCGGTCAGGTGCACATGGCGCTCCTTGCGCTTAAGCGCCTTCAGGTTATCCACCAGCTTCTTTACATCCTGGGCCCTGTCCCTGCTGCAAACCAGCAAGGCATCGGGCGTATCGGCAATAACCATGTTGCTGACGCCAATCGTGGAAACCAGCCTGTTGCCCCTGGAAAAAACGCACACGCCGCGGCTGTCCACATTTATAGTATCGCCGCCGCAGACATTGCCTTCGGCGTCTTTCGGGGATATCCCGGCAAGCGCCTCCCAGCTACCCAGGTCAGTCCAGTAAAAAAAAGCCGGGACAAGCGCGATCTTCTTCGAATGTTCCATAACCCCGTAGTCAACGGAGATAGGCTGGATCCTCGGCCATATCCGCCCGATATCCCCTGCAGAAGCGATCCTGTTCAAATCGGCATAGAGTTTAGGCAAATACTTCTTCAGCTCATCCAGGAAAACGGACGCCTTCCAGGCGAACATCCCGCTGTTCCAGAAATAATTCCTGTCTTTGATGTACCTCTTGGCCGCGGATAATCCCGGTTTCTCAAGGAATTTTTCCACACCCAGGAACCCTTTACCCGTATCTTTGGTTGTTTTTATATACCCATACCCCGTCGACGGAGCGTCCGGCCTGATCCCTATCGTAACCAGGAATCCTTTTTCCGCGCAGTCAAAAGCCTTCTTCAGGGTCTTCCTTAACCGCCCGGCATCCTTAATATAATGGTCTGCCGGCAAGACCAAAAGCGAGGCGTCCTTATCCATCGCGCCGATCAGCCTGGCGCAAAGCCCGATCGCCGGGGCGGTATTCTTCCCCTGCGGCTCAAGGATTATATTCGCATCGGGTATGCCGAAGGCGGCGACCTGCGCCTTGGCCTCGTAGAAATAAACGCTGTTCGTAACGATATAAATCCTGCGGCAATCGATCAGGCCTTCTATGCGCCGTACAGTCGCCTGCAAAAGGCTTTCCTCGCCGATAACCTTCATGAACTGTTTCGGCTCAAGCTCCCGCGAAAAAGGCCAGAACCTGCTCCCTACCCCTCCGGCAAGAATAACCGCGTAATTCATTTATGACGCTCCCTATTTAACCGCCTTGATTATTAAATGCCTGCCAAATAATAATTCTTTTGACCATAAAATCTTATGCATCCTGCTGTAAGCGCGCGATAATCCTATTCCTGGATTTTACTCAATAAAAATCCAAATTTATTCTTAACGTAGTAATTACGCAAATCCGCATCTAAAAGCGAACCTAAAACAACCTTGTAATCTTTGTCCTTAAAACCTCCTATAACGCCCTTTAAAGCCTTCAAGTCTCCGCTTGAACACTTAAACTCAATGCCTTGCCGCGTCAAAAACTCCAAATCAAAAAAATCCCTTATGTCTTTTCTATCCAGAGCCGCTTTGATCTTATTCTTCATCGCCTCTTCTAAAGTGATTACCCTCAAAACAACCTGATTAGTGTTGTATTTTGAAAAAGCGATCC
>CAZNGC010000135.1:0-3484 GCA_964572435.1 uncultured Planctomycetales bacterium
ATAGCCTTAGGAGCTATTGGGGTAACCCTTGGAGGTTCAAATCCTCTTCCGCCCAATTGAAAATTATAAGTATGGTGTGTATCTTATTTAATATACGCCAGTTAATTGCGGCACCTTGCGCTTAAAGGAGTTGCGCAAGTGCCGCGCTCGTTGCGCGGGAGTAGCTCAGCTGGCTAGAGCGCAACCTTGCCAAGGTTGATGTCGCGGGTTCGAATCCCGTCTCCCGCTCTTGTTTAACTTCGAACCGATTATTTGAAAGGAGAAACAAATGCAGATAATGGATTTTCTCTCCAAGAAAGCGATACTTACCGACATAAAGTCCACCCGAAAGGAAGACGTGATCAAGGAAATGGTCGATCTCTTGATCGAGGCCGGGGACGTGGAAAAACGTAACCGCAACAAGCTCATCGAGGCGCTTATGGCCCGCGAGTCTCTGGGCTCAACCGCGATCGGCCAGGGCATTGCCATACCGCATGCCAAATGCGATTGCGTAGAGAAGCTGGTGGCGGCCTTCGGTCTTTCCAAAAAAGGCGTGGATTTCGACTCTCTGGACGGGGAACTGGCCTTTATCTTTTTTCTGCTTGTCGCCCCTCAGGATTCGGCAGGACCACACCTTAAGGCTCTGGCCAGGATATCGCGCCTGCTGAAAGACAAGTATTTCCGCGACACCCTGCGCACCTGCTTGGATGAAAAATCTGTGATCAAGATTATCACTCAGGAAGACGAGAAGAAAATCTAGCCTGTTTTGTTTTTATTTTATAATATCCCCGCCGGCTGATTCCGGAGGGATATCCTGCGGTAAATAATTGACAGATTTTTCTTAAAATGAAAGCAGCCCCCAGTGTAATCTTAAAATGGTTTTATCCCGGCATAGGCATCAAGCGCTGGGTAGGTTTAAGCGCTTTCGGCGTAGTGCTTTTGATTGTCGGCACAGCCAACCTTAAAAACGGGCAATTCTGGCTGTGGACATTACCGGGATCAACCTTCTGATCCTGGGGATAAAAAGGATGATGCGTTCTTTTATCGCCGCTTTTGTCCCGGCATCCAGGGGTACGGAGTTGGTCGATCTTTTATATCAGAAGAAACAGTTGAGCCGCGGACCGCGGATTGTCGCGGTCGGCGGAGGCACCGGGTTATCCGTCCTCTTGAGCGGTTTAAAAAGTTATTCTTCGAACATCTCCGCCATAGTCACGGTGGCCGACGACGGCGGGTCCAGCGGAAGGCTGCGCCAGCAGTTCGATGTCTTGCCTCCGGGCGACATACGTAACTGCCTGGTGGCTCTGGCGGACGCGCCGGCCCTGATGCGCGACCTGTTTCAGTTCCGTTTCGACAAGAATTCGGAATTCTCCGGACATTCATTCGGGAACCTTTTTCTTACGGTGATGACCCGGCTTACCGGTGATTTCGAGAAGGCGATCAAGGAAACGAGCAAGGTTTTGGCTTTAAGAGGCCAGGTTATCCCCTCGACCCTGGAGGATGTGAACCTGGTAGCGCATTACAGCGACGGATCGGTTGTCTCCGGCGAGGTACAGATCCCCAAGGCAAGGAAGAAAATCAAGAGGGTCGATCTTACGCCCGAACAACCGCCGGCCACGCCGGACGCGGTTAAAGCGATCAAGGAAGCCCAGATCATCGTGCTGGGCCCGGGCTCTTTATATACAAGCATTATACCCAATCTGCTGGTCAGCGGTCTTGTCGAGCATATCGCGCAGTCAGACGCGATCAAGGTTTATGTGTGCAACGCGATGACCCAGCCGGGAGAGACGGACGGCTATGCCGTCAGCGACCATATTAAGGCCCTGATCAGCCATAGCTCCGAACATATCCTCGATTATTGCCTGGTGAATAACGGGGAGGTCCCTGAACAGGTGCTCAAGCGTTATTCAGGGGAGAACTCGCTGTTGGTGGCCAATGACCGCAAGAATGTCGAGGGATTGGGGTATCGGGTTGTGGAAGAAGATTTTATCATGATCCAGGACGGGGTGATCCGCCACGATGCGGAAAAGCTGGCAAAGATTATTTTGAGTTTTATAGAAGAGATCTAAAATGCCTTTAATCAAGAAAGAATTGATCGTTAAAAATGGCCAGGGCCTGCATGCCCGCCCGGCAGCTTTGTTTGTGCAGGTGGCCAATAAATTCGACTCGCGCATAACCGTGCGTCACGACGACGAAGAGGTCAATGGCAAGTCGATTATGGGGATCCTTATGCTCGGGGCGGAAAAAGGAAGTTTGATCATCGTGGAGGCCGACGGCGAGGACGCGGAGGAGGCCTTGAGGGAACTGGAGAAACTTATCAATAGCGAGGAAGCGTTATGATCAGGTTAAAAGGTATCGGCGCGGCCGCCGGGATCAGCATAGGCGCGGCGTATAAGCTCGGCAAGGAAGAGTTTGTCGTTTTAGCCGAGGCGATCGCTTGGGAAGATATTCCCGTGCAGATCCAGCTTTTTGAAGAGGCCTTGATAAAGACCCGCCGGGAAATCATAGAGTTGCAGAAGAAGATAAGCGCGGATATGGGCCAGGAGGAGGCGCAGATATTCGACGCGCACCTGCTGGTGCTGGAAGACCGCATGCTCATAGAAGAAGTTATCTCCCGCTTGAAGAAGGAGAAAATGAATGTCGCTTATATCTTCTCGGAGGTCCTCAAGAAATATATCAGCGTGTTCCTGAAGATCGAAGATGAGTATCTTAAGGAGCGTATCGCCGATATCAACGATGTCGGCAAGAGGATACTCAGGAACCTGCTGGGCAAGGAAAAACGCGGCCTGGAGGATCTTAAAGAGAAGGCGATCATTGTTTCGCACGATCTTTCCCCTTCGGATACGGCGGCGATGCATACCAAGAACGTGGCCGCTTTTGTTACCGATATGGGCGGTAAGACTTCGCATACCGCGATCATGGCCAAATCCCTGGAGATACCCGCCGTAGTCGGCCTGGAAGGCATCACCTCCAAGGTTAACCCGGGCGATTTGCTTATCGTCGACGGCAGCACCGGGGTGGTGATCGTTAATCCCGACGAGGAAACGCTTAAGGAATATCAGCGGGAACTGGAAAAGCTCAAAGGCATAGCCGAGAAGTTTTCCTCGGTGAAAGAGCTCCCGGCGGTGACGACCGACGGCAGGGCTATCTCGATTGACGCGAATATAGAATTCCCCGACGAAGTTTCTTCAGTCAAGCTGCACGGCAGCCAGGGGATAGGGCTTTACCGCACGGAATTCTTTTATATGAACCGCAAAGATTCTCCGAGCGAAGATGAGCATTACCAGGCTTATAAATATGTTGCTGAGCAGATGAATCCATATCCGGTGGTTATCCGGACCCTGGACCTGGGAGGGGATAAGTTCCTTTCGCAGTTTCAGGTGCCGCACGAGATGCAGCCGTTTTTGGGCTGGAGGGCAATCAGGTTCTGCCTGGCCCGGCCGGAGATATTCAAATTGCAGCTGCGGGCGATCCTGCGGGCTTCCGTGCACGGGAACCTGAAGTTGAT
>CAZNGC010000136.1:0-3419 GCA_964572435.1 uncultured Planctomycetales bacterium
GCCGCTGGAAATCCATGCCCACCTTCTTGCTTAACCGCACCAGATCGACACCTTCGGATACGATATTCTCGGAGTCAATAAGCACTTCTCCATCGATACGCACGCCTTCGATTAAATCGTTCATGCGGTTAAAAACCCTAAGCAAGGTTGATTTGCCGCACCCCGATGGCCCGATCATCGCGGTAATCTTCTTAGCGGAAAAATCCGCTCTGATATTGATCAGCGCCTGGAAATCCCCGTACCAAAGATTAAGATCCTTTACCATAATCCCTGCCATTATCCGAAATCCCCCCTGATATAACCATCTGTGCGTTCATCGGCCGGGGCGGTAAATACCTTTTCCGTCCTGCCTATCTCCACAAGCTCCCCTGACAAAAAGAACGCGGTACGGTCGCCTACCCTGGCTGCCTGCTTCACATTGTTGGTTACCAATACTATGGTATAATCCTTCTTCAACCTGACCATCGCCTCTTCCACCTTGGCTGTCGATATCGGATCCAACCCGGAACAAGGCTCATCGAATAAAATTACTTCGGGGTTTACCGCCAAAGTCCTGGCTATGCAAAGACGCTGTTGCTGGCCTCCAGACAGCTTAAAAGCCGAACCTCCCAGCCTGTCTTTTACCTCTTCCCAAAGATACGCCTGCTTCAGCGAACGCTCCACAACCGCGGAGATGTTCTTACGGTTTCTTTCCCCATGCATCCTTACGCCGTAAGCTATGTTCTCGAAGATCGACAACGGCAAAGGCAAAGGAAGAGCAAAAACCATCCCCACCTTTTTACGCAGGGCCTCGGCATCAATCTTCCTTATATCCCCGCCGTCGAATCCCAGCCAGCCGCTCATTTTAAATGCCGGATTCAAGTCATTCAGGCGGTTGAGCATGCGCAGGAAACTGGTTTTACCGCTGTTGGAAGGGCCGATTATGCTCAAAATCTCATTGGCCTCGATCTCGATATCCACCTCCTTCAATGCGTGGACCTGGCCAAACCATATATTCAGATTCTTGGCATTGAATTTTACCATTTCTTGTTCTTCCTGAAATTAAAACGGATAACAATGGCTATCAGGTTGATAAATAAAACCAGTGATAAAAGCACCAGAGCGGTGCCATAACGGACCTTTTCTTCGACATTAGGCACTTGCGTGGAAATCACGTACAAATGATAAGGAAGCGCCATCGCCTGGTCAAAAACGGATTTCGGAAGGCATGGCAGATAGAAAGCGGCCACGGTAAAAAGTATCGGGGCGCTTTCTCCGGCCGCCCTCCCGAACCCGAGGATCGTACCTGTCAGGATCCCCGGGATGGCATTGGGCAAAACTATATGCCTTATGGTCTGCCACTTGCTCGCGCCGAGAGAAAGGCTCACCTCGCGGAAAGATTGAGGCACGCTCTCCAGGGCCTCGCGGGAAGTGGTAATAATTATCGGCAGTATCATGATCCCCAGCGTAAGCGACCCGGACAAAATAGACGCGCCGAATTTCAAGAAGACTACAAAAAGGGCCAGCCCGAACAAACCGTATACCACGGAAGGCACGCCTGCGAGGTTAACAATGGCCAGCTTGATTATACGGTTAAGCAAATTGTCCTTTGCGTACTCACTCAAATAAATTGCCGCAAGCAGGCCGATAGGCAAAGCAAAAGCCACCGCTCCCAAAACCAGGTAAAACGTACCGACGATCGCGGGGAAGATCCCGCCGGCGCGCATCCCCTGCCGCGGGATATCGGTTAAAAACTGCCAGTTGATCGCCGGAAGCCCTTTTTGGACGATGATGAGCACGATCAAGCCCACCGGCACAATAATCAAAAGCGTGGCCACGAATAGAAAGAAGAAAGCTATCTTTTCGGTTCTCCGGGGATCACGCATCAGGGCCTCTTATGCAGGAATAAATCCGCTCCGACATTAATAATAAAACTTATTACGAACAAGACGATGCCGATGGCGAAAAGCGCGAAATAGTGTTCGCTGCCCACCACCGCCTCGCCCATTTCAGCGGCTATCGTAGCTGTAAGCGTACGCACCGGCACAAGAATGCTCTGCGGGATAACCGCGGAATTACCGGTAATCATCATTACCGCCATCGTTTCCCCGATCACCCTGCCGATCCCGAGCATCACCGCGGCGACTATGCCGGAAGAAGCAGCCGGAAGCAAAACCCGGTAAATCGTCTGCCAATGCGTGGCCCCTAAAGCAAACGCCCCTTCTTTATAATTCTTGGGCACCGAATAGAGCGCGTCCTCGGCAATCGAAACAATGGTAGGCATGGCCATAAAGGCCAGGATTATCGAACCGGATAAGGCTGTAAGCCCTGTGGGCAGGTTGAATACTTTCTTTACCCAGGGGACCAGGGTCACCATGCCGATAAACCCGAGCACTACGCTGGGGATAGCAGCTAACAATTCTATGCCGGATTTCAGTATATCCTTAATCTTGCCGGGAGCAATCTCGGCAATATATACCGCGCAGGCTACCCCTATCGGTATTGAGATCGCCGCCGCCCCTATGGTAACCATAAGGGAGCCGCATATCAAAGGCAGTATCCCCAGCTGCGGCGGCTCGGAGATCGGATACCAGCTCTTGCCGGCGACAAAATCAGCCGGGCTGACATATTTAAATACCGCCAACCCCTCCTTGGCCAGGAACAAGAAAATCAACGCGACGAAGAAAATCGAGGCTAATCCGCAGATAAAAATCGATTTTTCTATGATAAATTCACTGATTTTTCTCATCGGCGGGAAATTCATTTCGTTATGGGGACAAAATCCGTCTTGACCACAATATCCTGCCCGTCTCCGGAAAGAGCGTAATCGACAAATTTCTTTACCAATCCCTGCGGCCTGCCGTTAGTGTACATAAAAAGAGGCCTGGATATGGGATATTTGCCGCTTATTACATTATCCAGGCTGGGTTCTGCGTATTCCGACTTGCCGTCTTTAGCCACAGCGACCGTCTTCTGCCCCGCTGAAATATACCCCATGCCGTAATAACCTATGGCTGACGGATTTGCCGCAACCTCGTCGGCAATCGCCTGGGAGGAGGAAAGCATGAGCGCGCCGGGGGCGAATTCTTCACGGCTAGCCGGGTCATTATTCCTCAACACATGTTCTTTAAAATAAACGTGCGTGCCGGAATTCACCTCCCGGGAAAGAATCACTATCTTCTCGTCCTTGCCGCCGACTTCTTTCCAGTTAGACACCCGTCCGGTAAAGATGTCTGCCAGCTGGCCGAGAGTAAGCCTGCCCACCGGGTTAGCCGGATTGACCACCACCGCCAACCCGTCCAGGGCCACCTTGATCTCGTAAGGATCGACCGCTTTTTGCTTGGCTAAAACAATTTCCTTATCTTTGATATTCCTTGAGCTCATCGCTATATCGCAGCTTCCGCTGATCAAGCTGGACAACCCTGTCCCCGACCCCCCTC
>CAZNGC010000137.1:0-3419 GCA_964572435.1 uncultured Planctomycetales bacterium
ATCAGGTTGAGCGGGACTTTGTCCGAACCAAAGTATAATTTTAAACCGGTGGTAACTAATATCATCAAGGGGATCACTGATGTGCTTTTCGGCAGGAATCCCTGAAATGCGGTTAATGAAAATGCGCGGGTTCATATTCGGGTTTTTCTTGACGGCTGTTTTGCTGCCGTCGGGTTTTTCTTTCGCCCAGGAAACGCTGTCTGACGGTCCGGATGACGGGTCCCAATACCGCCAGGAACTCGGCCGGGTGATCACGATAAAGGAAGACGAGCTTCCTTATGAATTGGACAGCTATGTGCGTTATATGCCTTCGCGCGGGGCAGAATATCAGTCTGGGAAAGTGGCGGTTACCGAAGCGGCTTCGGAGTTCAGCTACGACACCAAGGTTTTCGGCGAACTCCCTGTGGAGTGGGCGCTGGGGGCAAGGTATATAGGTATAAATAATACCACAGCTGTGGAATTACCGTCGCGGTTGACCCAGATGACGACAGGCATCGAGGCCAATTTTCCTTTCTTTTTCGATAAGACTTACCTGACGGTAGGGCTGGGAGCGGCGATATATTCATGCGACTGGAAGGCGAATTCATCGTCTTTCCGCCTGCCGCAGCGCTATTTCCTGATCCATCAGCCCAACGACAAGCTGACTCTGGTCGCGGGTATCGAGGTGATCCCGGATTTCGAGGACGCGGTTTCTCCGCTTCTGGGTTTCATCTATAACCCCAACGACAGGCTTTCTTTCAGTATTACGCCTGACCAGCCGGAGATCACCTATAAAATGGACGATGAATGGTCGGCTTTTCTGCAGGCGAATAAGTCGGACGAGGAGTTTGAGGTATCCAGGGGCGACCTGAAGAACGTGGTGCTTGAATATAACGAAATGCACTTTGGCGGAGGATTGAGATTCCAGCCGAACAAATATGTCCAGACTTCATTTTCCGCCGGGTATATCTTTAACCGTTCCCTGAAATACAGGGATGAGGGCTTGGGCAAGGTAAGCGTCAAAGACGGCATGTATACAGAGTTCCGCATAGACATATCCGTATGAGCGCTGGGCAGATTTCCAGTGCCTTAAGGTTAATTAGTGTCCAGGTAAGGGATTATACCGTGCCTTCGGTTACGCAGGTGGCTAAGCGGCATGATCCGTACAAGGTATTGGTTTCTTGTATACTTTCTCTGCGCACGAAGGACAAGACGACGATCGAGGCCGGTTCGAGATTATTCAGTGCCGCGGATAATCCTTCGGATATGGTTAAGTTGTCTGCGGGGAAAATCAGGAAATTGATTTATCCGGTTGGTTTTTACCGGAATAAGAGCAGGGTTATTATTGATTTGAGCAAGAGGCTGCTCAAGGATTATTCCGGCAATGTCCCGGATTCGCTGGATGAGTTGTTGAAATTAAAAGGAGTGGGCCGGAAGACGGCGAACCTGGTTTTGGGGCTGGGTTTCGGTATACCGGCGATTTGCGTGGATACGCACGTGCACAGGATTTCCAACCGGCTGGGCTGGGTGAATACCGGCAGCCCGGAGGAGACCGAATTCGCCCTGCGCAAGATAATCCCCAGGAGGGATTGGATCGAATTGAATACCCTGCTGGTGGCTTTCGGCCAGAATTTATGCGTTCCGCTTTCGCCGTTTTGCAGCAAGTGCAAGGTTTATAAATTTTGCAGAAGAAGAGGAGTGGGCAGGTTTCGTTAAACGGAGGGCTAGATGGCATTGAACAAAATAATTCTAAGCGAAAAAGAAATTCCCAGAAAATGGTATAATCTGGCAGCGGATCTCCCCGGGCCGTTGCACGCGCCTTTAGGCCCGGACGGCCAGGCGCTTAAACCGGAAATGCTGGCTAAAGTATTCCCGATGAATATAATCGAGCAGGAGGTTTCCGCCAGGCGCTGGATAGATATCCCGGAGGAGGTGCTGGAGATCCTTTCTTTATGGAGGCCGGCTCCTCTGCGCCGCGCCCTGGCCCTGGAGAAATACCTGAAAACCCCGGCGCGGATTTATTACAAAGACGAAAGCGTCAGCCCGGCGGGAAGCCATAAGCCAAACAGCGCAGTGGCCCAGGCATGGTATAATAAGAAATTCGGGATCAAGCGCCTGACTACCGAAACAGGCGCCGGCCAATGGGGAAGCGCGATTGCTTTTGCCTGCAATCTTATCGGCCTTGAGTGCAAGGTTTACATGGTGCGTATAAGTTACGACCAGAAACCTATGCGCAAGACAATGATGCATGTCTGGGGAGCGCAGTGTGTGGCTAGTCCCAGCCGGGATACGGCCGCAGGCAGGGCGGTGTTGAAAAAAATGCCGCATACCCCCGGCAGCCTGGGTATCGCCATTAGCGAGGCGGTCGAAGACGCGATTAGCGATAAGAGCGGCAGGTCGCGTTATACCCTGGGGAGCGTTTTAAACCATGTCCTTCTGCACCAGACGATTATCGGCCTGGAGGCGAAGAAACAGTTGAAGATCGCCGGGGAAAAGGGCCCGGATACGGTTATCGGCTGCGTCGGCGGCGGGAGTAATTTCGCCGGGCTGTCTTTTCCGTTCATCTGCGACAAGATCCACGGGAAGAAGATCGAGATTATCCCGGTCGAGCCTACCGCTTGTCCGACCCTGACCAAGGGCCCGTTTACCTATGATTTCGGTGATACTGCCGGGCTTACCCCTCTGCTGGCTATGTATACATTAGGGCACGGGTTTGTCCCTGAACCTATACACGCGGGGGGTTTGCGTTATCACGGTATGGCTCCCCTGGTCAGCCAGGCAGTGCTTAAGGGCTTGGCCAGCCCGCGTTCATACGATCAAGTCAAATGCTACGAATCGGCGATGATTTGGGCCAAGACCGAAGGGACTATTTGCGCTCCCGAGACAAGCCATGCGATCGCCTGCGCCATCGACGAAGCGAAAAAGGCCGCTAAAGAAGGCAGGCGCAAGGTAATACTTTTTTCTTACAGCGGCCACGGGCTTATGGATTTGGCCGGTTATGAGAAATTCCTTTCGGGCAAGCTTACCAGGTATGCGCTGCCTAAACATAAACTGTGTAAATCGCTTGAATCGATAAAAGGACTGCCGAAGATCAGATGAAGATGGGATTAAAGAAGAATCAGCTTGTATTTTTATTTGCGGCATTCCTGTATTCGGTCTTTGTTTGCCGGCCGGCGCTGGCCGATATAATTTATCTAAAGAATGGCCGGAGTATCGAGGGCCTGGTCAAGAAAGAGGATGCCGGCTATGTCGAACTGGAGATCAGTTTTGGATCGATGAAATTTCCCAGAAAGCAGATAGAGCGTATAGTCATTTCTTCTCCCGAGGAGGCGGCGGATATCCGCAAGGAGTGGGCAGGGGATAAAATAAGGGCTGAACAAAGGGCCAAAGAAGAGGAGGAAAGAAGGAAGAAGGTTGAAGAAGCTGCGATTTTATCTCCA